>JACZVS010000100.1 GCA_022572525.1 Nanobdellota archaeon | reverse complement strand
AACTCTTTTTATCTCTTCTCTGTTCTTTAACTTCTTAATTTCCTCTTTGAATACATCTGTTAACTCTTGTATCTCGATTGGTGCTGTTCCAACTCTGCCTACAACTATTCCTGCAGCATGGTTTGCTAGAATGCTTGCTTCTTCTAAAGGAGTGTTACTTGCCAATGTAAGTGCAACAGTTGCAACAACTGTGTCGCCAGCTCCGCTTACATCATAAACCTCTTTAGCTTCTGTTGGTAACTCCTTCATCTCTTTTTCCTTTTCAAAAAGGGCCATTCCTCTTGAACCAAGTGTCATCAGAATATTTGCATTTAACTCTTCACTTAGTTTTTTACCTCTTTCTTGTACATTTTCTATGTTTGTCATCTCGAAACTTTCTTTATCATTTGGGGTTATGAGAAAAGCATCTTTGTAGCGATCTTTATGTTGTGGCTTTGGATCAACAATAATCTTCTTGCCTGCTCCATTGCATAGTTTGATGATAGTTTCTGCAAGCTCCCGTGTTACAACTCCTTTTCCATAATCAGAAATAACAACTGCATCTACTCCTTTGATTAAAGACTTAACTTCATCAATAATCTTATTTTCGATTTCACTGTTAATGGGTTCTACAGTCTCATAATCAATTCTTACAACTTGTTGCTTACTAGCAATTTCCCTTGTTTTGTATATTGTTTTCCTTTTAAGATCTTGAACTAGATGTGGTCTTATTCCCCTCTTATCGAGCTCATCCTTTAAGACATCAACAATAGGTTCACTTCCTACAACTCCGACTAAGTGTACAAGAGCGCCAAGAGAAGCAATATTGTTTGCAGTATTTCCTGCAAGTCCTGGCATTAATAGTTCACTTTTTACATTCACTACTGGAATTGGAGCTTCTGGACTTATTCTGGTAACGGTTCCGTAAACAAATTTATCAAGTCCAACATCTCCGACTACTAAGATTGCTTTTTGCTTGAATCCTTCTATTAATTGAATGAATTTTTCTTTCATCTTATAATCCTCTTTCTTTTATCCAGCTTAGATAATCTGGAATAGCTGTTTCCATGCTCCATGCTGGCTCGTAGCCAAGTTGCTCCTTTGCATTTGAAATATCTGCAATTGTCTTATCTTGATAATGTGCATAAGGATTGTTAATGTACTCTGGCTCTAGGTTTGTGCCAAGACTTTTGTTTAGAATCTCGATAATCTTGTTGAAACTTGTTCCCCTGCCACTGCCAACATTATAAACTCCATTCTTTTTCGCATTAAGCGCAAGCAGGGTTGTATTAACAACATCTTTGACATAAACATGATCTCTTACCTGCTCTCCATGTTTGAAGACTCTTGGTCTGTTTCCTTGCTTCATTTGTAAGTAGAGCTGCCATATCATGCTTGCCATTTTTCCTTTATGCTGTTCTCCTGGCCCACATACATTGAAGTAGCGTAAACCAACAAGTTTGAGTCCTTTACCCTCAAATGCCTGAAATTTTTGGGTGGCAAACTTATCCATTTCCCATTTTGACTCTGCATAGTGGCTGAGGATATCTTTTTCCTGTTCCTCCGTCATCGGAGATTTGCCTCTTCCATAGACAGCCGCAGATGACGCATATACAAGATTGATTTTGTTATTTTCGCAATGGTCTACAAGCTTCTTGAAGGCCTCTGTATTAACCGCCAACATAAGATCTCTATCTTTTACTGTTGTATCTGTTATTGCTCCTTCATGGATAATTGAATCTACTTTTTCTCTACTCCAGTCAAAATTTCTAATGTCAGAATCTATGATTCTTCCTTCAAATTCTCTTAAGTTTTCCTTAATTCCAACAGAGAAATCATCTAAGGCAATAACTTGCCGGCCTTGGTCTTGCAAGGCAAGGCATACATTGCTCCCGATAAATCCTGATGCTCCTGTGACTAAAATTCTTTTTGTTTCCATTTTATGTCAGAAATAATTCTCTGTCTATGATTTCCATCACTATATGTAAAATTGTGATATGGCCTTCTTGAATTCTAGAAGTAGTAATGGAGGGGATTGCTATGCCGAGATCTGCTAG
>JACZVS010000099.1 GCA_022572525.1 Nanobdellota archaeon | reverse complement strand
AAGTGCTTATTACAATGTTGCAAGAGCTGTTGCATGCACAATTTATTGCACTCTCAGCCACAATCGGAAATCCCGAAGAACTTGCAGGATGGCTTCAAGCAGAACTCGTGAAAGATAGTTGGAGGCCTGTTAAGCTTTATGAGGGTATAAACTTACACAATAAAGTCGACTTTTTTGGCGAAAAGAAAAGTCATGCTGTGAAGGAGGTGGCAAAAGATTCTGTTATAGATCTTGCTCTTGATACAATTAAGTTGGGAAAGCAAGCACTTGTCTTTGTAAACACAAAAAAATCTGCTGAAAGTGTAGCTGAAAATCTTGCCAGAGTTATCGAAAATCATAATCTTAACTCAGATAATCTTGAACAAGAGGCGAAAAAGGTTAGGAGTGCTCTCTCTTCTCCAACAAAGCAATGCCACAAGCTCGCTACATGTGTAAAAAGTGGAATAGCATTTCACCATTCAGGACTTGCAGCTGCTCAAAGGAGATTGATAGAGACTTCTTTCAAGGAGGGGAAGATAAAGATTATATGCTGCACAACGACTCTTGCTCTTGGCTTAGATTTTCCATCCGATAGGGTTATTGTTAGGGATCTGAAAAGGTTTTCTGGCTATGCAACGAATTGGATTCCTGTTCTTGAGATGAAGCAGTTCATTGGCAGAGCCGGAAGGCCAAGCTACCATACAGAAGGAGAAGCCATCTGCATTGCAAAGACAGATAAGGAGAAAGAAGAAATATATGAGAGATATATCTTAGGCGAGCCAGAAGAGATCTACAGCAAACTGGCTATCGAGCCTGTTCTGCGAATGTATATTTTGAGTTTAGTGGCAATTGCGTTTACAAGAACAAGAGAAAAGTTAAGTGAATTCTTTGAGAAAACATTCTGGGCATTTCAGTATGGTGATATTGATAAAATAGAAGTGAAGCTTGATCGTATCCTAAACACACTTAAGAAATTCGGCTTTATCTTAGAAAAACAAGGTAAGCTGCAAGCAACAAATATTGGCATAAAGGTTTCACAACTTTACATAGATCCTCTTACTGCACACCACCTCATTAAATGTATAGGAAACGCAAGCAAAGATAAAGATGGCGGAATAAAGCTGAGTGAGATTGGAATGATGCAGGCTATCAGCGAGACAAGAGAGATGCGGCCCTTGCTGAGAGTAAGACAAAGTGAGTACGAAGATATCCAAGAAGAGCTGCTTAAAATAGAAGATTCACTTTACTCACATCCTGATTTCATGGATGAAGTTTTTCTTGACTCCTTTAAGACTGCTTTAATGTTTAAGGATTGGCTTAATGAGAAAGGCGAAGAGCATATTCTTGAGAAATATAGAGTAAGGCCTGGAGAGTTAATGGTGAAGAGGAACAATGCAGACTGGCTGCTCTATTCTTTTGAGCAACTTGCCTTACTGCTCGGAAAGAAGGAACTTCTTGGGGATGTTGCAAAGTTACGTGTGAGATTGAAATATGGGGCAAAAGAAGAACTGCTTGCCTTACTGAGATTTAAGAATATCGGAAGAGTGAGGTCACGCTTACTGTACAATGCTGGCATCAAGAATAGAAGAGATGTTAGGACAACTGGCTTGGAAAAGCTTTCTCTTGTCCTGAGAGGCAAAGAGATTGCAAAGCAGTTGAAAGAGCAGATTGAGGTTAGGTAAGGGATATTCTATAATACACTGCTTAAATCACATAATCAGAACTTGATATTGCATACTCATTTTTTGTTGGATATAAGAAAGATTTATAAATGACTGAAAAGTAGTTAATTTATGAAATGGCTATGGGGAGCATTGGTTTTAGTATTAGTTTATACCTTCCTTTTGTTAGTCCCAACTGGAATTGATTTTTCAATAACAGGTTATGTTGCTAGTGGTTCCCTACCCACCGTTGGAGGAGATAGTGGAAATTGGGGATCTATATTGAATACTTACTTAACGCAAGAACACACAAATACTGGAGGTCACAAGAATGTTACCATTAGTGGGGACATTAAAGCAGATAATTGGACAAACGTTTCAATAACTGAAAACCAAATAAGCGATTTAAAATCATAT
>JACZVS010000098.1 GCA_022572525.1 Nanobdellota archaeon | reverse complement strand
GAGTTCGTAGAAGCCTTTTAGAGTGTCTTCTTTTTCTGATCTTCTAACAATTAAAATCTTGCCATCAACAACTAACAGACCTCCAACAGTAATTTTCTGATACTTCTCATTCATTTTATTGATGTAACGACATATCCCCTACTTGCAACTTTAAAAAGCCTTTCAATGGAGCTTCTTCATAAATTTCCAAAAAGGTTTTTCCTTCGGGATATTTCTCGTATCCCAACATCCATGGATGAACTTTCACAGCAGCCTCGGCAAGATTAAAAGCGTCTTCTCTATAAGAAAAATTAGCTTCCGGCGTCGTTCTTGTCCATAACATGTACTGCAACTGATCAAGTCCTGCAGACATTGTCATCGCAGCCATTGCAGCCATTGGAATTACATACTGCGCTTGATGAGGGAAATCTTCTCTTATCGCTTTCTCAGCTTCATGAGCAACCTTCATCGCTTTATCAAAAACTTCTTCAGCTTCCTTGCCCATGTCTATAACCATATGCGGCTTGTAATAACCGTTATCAAGTGTGTATTTGGAATCTCCTCTGTCCCATTTCTGATGTCTCCTCCAATCTCTCATTGCACCTATATCGCTTCTAATCTCGATAACAATATTAACTAAGTCAACATCTTCTTCCATTGCTATCCACTCGTCATGACTGCCCCTTCCCTCAACAACATCTCTCAACAATCCGATCTTTTCATTAAAGCTCATAGCCTTGACTTCTTCATATCGTTGTCTAAATGTTCCACCTCTTCCATGTCTTTTCAAAATATGAGCCACAACTTTATCGAGCGCGTTCTCCTCGTAAGATACAATGTCAACACTTTTCTCAAACGCCTTCGGCTCTGCGCTTTTAATCTTGCCATGATAATCATTTAACTTCTTGGAATAATACTCATTTTTCTCCGTATATTTAAGTAAAGAAGGAGCTATCTGTCCAGCATGTTTCTCAATTAAAGCTGCAGCATCTCTCATCTCCTGTAGAGGATGGCCTTTCCACGCAGCAATATCAAATTCCGTAGATCTAGCATCAAGTATCCAAGCAAGATTTGTTTTAGTTGCTTGAGGCAATAAAAATCTAGAAACATCAAAAGCCTTGCCTCTTATTTCTCTCTCATATTTTCTCTTTCTAAGTTCATCTTTCATCTCTTTAACCTTATCAGTCTGCATCTCTGACCAATTTTCATAAGGAATCTGTTTTTTATAATACTCAATCGTCATATCTGTTAATTTTTGGTAAGCTTCAGAAAGAGTTTTCATCGCTTCCATATATGCATCGGCATGTTTGCTTGCCATAACGTCTGGATCTTTATACACATTGTCAGAGTCGAATCTAACGTATCTAGTCGACTGTTCAACAAAGAAAGCTAATTGGTCATAAGCAAGTTCTCTAATAAACAACTGACTAACATTATTGCCGACCATTGGAATCCAAACAGTATTAGCTATACTCTTGTGACTATATTTTCCATACCATTTTCTAAAGAAATCTTGTGATTTAGCTATGCCTTTTTGTATTGCTTCAGAAGGCGCCCTAAAATCCCTTTCTGCTAACCACTTTAAACTATCATCGGTAATGTGGATCTTCCCGTTGATTTTATCAGATGTTTTTAGGGGAGATCCATTAGAGAATCTCGATAAAGATCTGACCTTATTATCGAGATTCTCTATATCTGTCGTCTCTTCTTCTATTTGTCCTTTAATCGCGTCCAGCATATGCACTCTGAAATCCTTTGGGTTTCTACTAAAATAGGATCCAAACGCCCCAAAAACCTCTGGTGGAACATCTGATCTTATTGCATAAATAGGATCTTCCGCGGAAGTAACAAAAACATCCAAAACATTCTTGTCCAAATCTGAAAATTCGGAGTTTTCTAAATTCGCTAAATACTCTTTAACATGGGGCCAACTTATTTTTGTCCAGTCTTCAATAATATTATTTGGATCAGAAAATATTTTTTCGATTTCCTCTAAGGAATAAAACTGTCCGTGAGCCATCTCCTGACTTCCTTTTTCAACCGAGCGAGTTGTCTCAGCTACAGCGATAGTACCAAAATGAACTTTCC
>JACZVS010000097.1 GCA_022572525.1 Nanobdellota archaeon | reverse complement strand
CAATGCACCCGCTATTGCCCCAATGATTAATCCTGGTAACACTCCAAAAGGGAATACAGTGGCTCCAACAAATCCGAGAACTATTGCAAACATTCCTGCCAAACCTATTGCTTTTCCTGCAGGGCCCATTTGTTCTGATGTTGATAATGAAAAAATTGCTCCTAGAACAGCTCCTATAAACATTCCTAGAACAGCTCCGGCGAAGATGCCGAAAATTCCTGATAAGCCGAAAAGTGATATTCCTGTTATGCCAAAAAGAAGGGCGAAGATTCCTGCAAAAATCGCTGCTCCTAAGAAAATTCCTCCAAGTAAAGTTCCTTTTAAACTAGTTGTATCAAGCATTTTCTAACAGATTTTCGCTGAGACCGCAAGCCACTATTCAACTTCAAGCACTCCTCTTACCTTTCCTGATCGGCCTTCAACTGAGCAGAAGAAAGTAAAAGTTCCTCGTTTGTTAGCAATGAAATCTACCTTACCAATTTCATCAGACTCTATTATGCCTGTCTCTTCATCAAACTCTGGGATCTCGCATTCAAGATCTCTTTCACCAACATTCACAAAAGTGATGATTACCCTGTCCCTCTTATCCACAGTAATCTCATCGGGATCAAAGAAAAATTCATCTACTTCCACCGTAATTCTAATTGTCTTCCTTTCAGTGTCATCTGTCATATTAAGAAGCCTCTCTCTATCCTCTGGGGGCAAAGAAAGAATGTAGATGATAATAAAGACTAGCATTGCTATAATAAGAACAGCCACTGCCATAGTCGATTGGCCTCTTTTTTCCATGCTGCAACTAGGAAAAGTAGATTTATAAATTTTTTTAAAAGTAAAAATATAAAAGTTAGGCTTCACTTTGAGTAGAAACGAGGAAAATGCCACTATCATACTTTTTAATTTTCTTGGCACTAGCATGGATAGTAGCTGCGACCATTTCAGATCTTAAGAAGAGGGAAGTTCCGGATTGGCTCAATTTCTCACTGATTGCCATCGCATTACTTGCAAGACTCCTGTTTTCCTTGCTTGAGGGGGATTTCTCTTTCTTTTTCTGGGGAATTATCTATCTTGCAGCTTTCTTTCTACTGGCAAACCTCTTTTATCATGGAAAAGTTTTTGCTGGAGGAGACGCGAAACTTTTGATGGGAGTGGGAGTAGTTCTAGCAGAACCCCCAAAACTAGTAGAGATTAGCAGCATCTTCCCACTTCCATTTACGTTTGTTGCAAATCTTTTCCTCATCGGATCCATTTATGGATTGCTTTTCACCATCTTCATTGTATACAAGAACAGGGGAAGGTTTCTAAAAGAATTTAATAAAAGAAAGGGAAGCTTGAAAATAAGCTTATTTCTAACAGCAGCTATTGCCTTTCTTTTAATAGCATTCCTAACAAAGAACTACCTCTTCATAGCTTTCTCTATATTGGCAATAATCTTCCCACATCTCTATCTAACTATTAAAATTACAGAAGAGGTTGGAATGATTTCTAGAGTTCCAGCAAGGCAACTAACAGAAGGAGACTGGCTTGCCAAACCAGTTAGGGTCGGGAGAAAAACAATTAATCCAACATGGGAGGGTTTGAGCAAGAAAGACATCTCTCTTCTAGAAAAGGCGAAAAAGAATGTGCTTGTAAAGTATGGCCTACCATTCGTGCCAGCATTTTTGCTAGCATTAATAGCGACCCTTCTCTTCGGAAATTTGTTTGAAATGCTGTTTATGCTTTTCTTCTGAATTTCCTTAGCTCTCTTTCCATCTCTTTCTCAATCTTTTTCTTATCCCCTTTATCCTTTCCTTTTTCTTCCATCTCTTTCTCAAGGTCCTTCTTAAGAGAAGCTGCAATCTTCTTCAGTTCTTTCTTATCAGCTTTCTTTGGCTCCCACTCAAAAGATAGACCATCGTTATCATGGCGAGGAATTAAATGGAAAACAAAATGAGGCACTCTCTGACCAGCTGCTAAGCCATTTGCCGCATAAAAGTTAATTCCCTTAGCCTTAACAGTATTTACAATATAGATAGATAATTTGCTTACAATATCAAACATTTTCTTTCTAACATCGTCTGGGAGCTAGAATAGAA
>JACZVS010000096.1 GCA_022572525.1 Nanobdellota archaeon | reverse complement strand
CGACACTCTTCAGCTTAATGAGCTTGAGAACTTTGACTGCAAAGTATGGATTAATACGGCATGCCCTGGATTGCAGCTTGAGAAAGATTTTCTGAATGTAGCTGATATAGTTGATTTCTTCAAATCCTAGATAGAATAATTTTAAAACTCTTGACAGTTAGCTTTCTTATGGTTAATAAGCTGAAAGAAATAACTGCAATTGCTGAGAAAAGAGGATTTTTTTTCCCTACCGCTGAAATCTATGGAGGGAAAGCAGGCCTCTATACTTATGGGCATCTTGGAAAGTTGATGAAGAATAAGTTTGAATGGCTTTGGAAATGTTACTTCCTCGAAGAAAATTTTTGGGAGATAGAGGGAAATTCTATTTTGCCAGAAGCTGTTTTCAAGGCAAGTGGGCATCTCAAAAACTTTAACGATCCTCTTACAGAGTGTAAGAACTGTCATTTCAGGTTTAGAGCAGATGAGATTATTGAGGATGTACTTGACAAGAATGCAGAGGGTCTAAGCGTAAAGGATATGGATAGCCTCATCAAGAAACATAAGCTTAAATGTCCTAAATGTGGTTCTCAACAGCTGACAAAAGTGGAATGGTTTAATATGATGTTTCCCATTTCTATTGGGGCTGTTGGTGGTAAGGATGTTGCATATTTATCTCCAGAAACAGCACAAAATCCATTTCTTTCCTTTAAGCGAGAATTTGAGGCTTTACGTAAGAAGCTCCCCTTTGGCCTGGCTATGATTGGGAAGGTCTTTAGGAATGAGATTTCTCCAAGACAACTTTTTTTCAGGCTCCGAGAGTTTACACAAGCAGAATTACAAATTTTCTTTGATCCTTCAGAAATAGATACACATACAGAATGGAAAAAGATCGCGAAGTATAAACTGCTGTTGCAGACTGTGAAGGATAGGAAAGGGGATAAGGTTAAGGCAGTTAGTTGTGAAGAGGTAAATAAGAAGCTAAAGTTGCCCAAGCTTTATGTTTTTTATATGCAACAGATACAAAAGTTTTATCTCGAAGAACTTGGAATTCCAAAAGACAAGTTCAGATTTCATGAGCTTAGCTCTGAGGAAAAGGCTTTCTATACAAAGCTTCATTGGGATGTTCAGCTGAATCTTGAGTCTTTGGGGGGTTTTAAGGAAATTACAGGCCTTCATTACAGAACAGATTATGATCTTGAAGCGCATCAAAAACATAGTAAGAAAGAACTTTCTGTCTACTTGGAGAGAAAAAAGAAGAGAGTCCTGCCGCACGTCATTGAACTTTCATTTGGAGTTGATAGGAATATTTTTGCCCTGCTTGATATTTTCTTCAAGCAGGAGAAAGAAAGAAATCTTTTTTCCTTTCCCTCAGCTATAGCGCCAATTGAAGTTGGGGTCTTCCCACTTGTAAGCAAAGATGGACTTCCTGAGATGACAAAGGAGATTTATGGGGAATTAAGGAAGAACCATATCTCATGCTTCTACGATGAGGATGGAAGTATTGGCAGACGTTATAGAAGAATAGATGAGATTGGAGTGCCGTTTGCTGTCACCGTAGATTATCAAACTATGAAAGACAAAAGTGTCACAATAAGAGAGAGAGATAGCATGAAGCAGAAGAGAGTTAAGATTTCTGAATTAGCTAAACATTTAAAATAATGCGGAAAGCTTTTTAATATAGGGCTCGTAGTTCAGTGGTAGAATACGCCCTTGGCTGGGGTGTGGCCCGGGTTCGAATCCCGGCGAGTCCACTGACCTTTTTAGAAAAAAGCTCAACCAAAAATAAAGAAAATGGAAGAGTGCATGTTTTGTAAGATTGTTGAGAAAGAAATACCATCAAGTATAGTGTATGGAGATAGCAAGGTGATAGCTTTTCTTGATATTAAGCCTGCTAATAAGGGCCATGTCCTTGTGATTCCAAAGAAGCATTATGTAACTCTGATTGAAATTCCAGATTCAACCCTCGGAGAGATTGCTAAAGTGATTAAGAAGATTGGCAAGGCAGTTATGAAAGTAACAAAAGCAAAGGACTTTAATGTTGTACAGAGTAATGGAATAGCTGCAGGACAATTAGTAATGCATGCCCACTTTCATGTA
>JACZVS010000095.1 GCA_022572525.1 Nanobdellota archaeon | reverse complement strand
GGCCCTTGCATCACTATAAAAGACGGAGAATTTATTGGCAACAAATGTATAAATGGCTGGCTCAAAGATATTGCAAAGGTTAAAAAAATTCCGATCCAGTTAGAAGCAATAGAAGAAGGGACAACAGATGCTGCAACTATTCAGACAACTGCTGGAGGAGTGCCATCTTCTGTGTTAAGCATTCCTGTAAGGAACATTCATACAACAATTGGAATTGCCTCTCTTTCAGATATTGAGAATACAATCTTGATTTTAGAAGAGTTGATGAAAAAGCCCCCTCTTGTTTGTCTAGTTTGATTTAAAAAAGAAAAGTTTAAATCTTCTTCTATCTAAGCCTTAGAATGGTTATAATTTCGGAGAGGGTTAAAGAGATAAGAGAGAGCGCAACTCTTTCTTTTGACAAAAAAGTTAAAGAGAGACTTGCAGCAGGGAAGGAAACTTATGAACTTCATAGAGGGGCTCCTGACTTTGATATGCCATTAGAGGCACAAAAAGAAGTAAGTAGGGCAAGAGAAGGGTACAGTGATGTTAGAGGACTTCTTAATTTAAGAAAAGCTATTTCTCAAAAAGTGAAAGAGGATCAGGGCCTTGATTATGATCCTTCACAAATTCTTGTGAGTGCTGGATCAAAAATGTCTCTGTATCTCGCCTTTCAATCTATCCTTAATAAAGGTGATGAAGTCTTGCTTTCTTCTCCTTATTGGCTTTCTTACCCTTCACAAATAAAGCTTGCAGGAGGAATTCCAGTAGAGGTTCCAACAAAAGATTTCAAGCTCGACATAGATGCAATTAAAGAAAAGGCAACAGATAAAACAAAAGCCATCGTTATCAATACTCCAAATAATCCAACAGGAGTTGTTCTTGGAAGGGAAGAAGTACATGACTTAGCTGAATTTGCTATTGATAAAGGAATTTTTTTAATAGAAGATGAAGCTTATGAAAAGTTTGTTTATGATGAAACAAAACACTATAGTGCCGCAATGTTATTTGACGCTGAGGGGAAAGAGAACATACTAAAAGTTGGCTCATTCTCAAAAACATATTCTATGCCAGGACTAAGAGTAGGTTATGCTCTTGGACCTCAGGAGCTAATAGATGCAATGTCAAAATTGCAGAGCCAAATATATTCTCATGCATCTGTTTCTTCGCAAAGAGCAGCATTAGCAGCAATAACATCACAAACATTTAACTTGAAAGAGATAATGGAAGAATACAATAAAAGAAGATTAACAATGTTAGAAGGATTAAGAAAGCTTGGCCTTATTACGTACGCTCCTCAAGGATCTTTTTTTGTATTGGCAGATATAAGTGAGCATGGCACTTCTGTTGAAGTCTCGAATAAGCTTCTAGATGCAGGAATAGCAGTTACACCAACAGAAGATTTTGGATCCAATAATCATGTAAGAATGAGTTATGCTAATACGCAAGAGAAAATAAGGGAAGGGTTAGAAAAGATGGGAGAGTTCTTTCAATAAGAAATTAAAAGAAAATTTTAAATATTGATTTCCTCTAAGAATAAGATAAAAGAGGATGGCAATTCAGAAGCATAAACTCTACATAGGGGGGAAGTGGCAGAACTCTAGCAGTGGAGAGACTTTCTTTTCCATTAATCCTGCAACTGAAGAAAAGATTGGGGAATTTCAGAAAGGAAACAAGGAAGATGCTAAGAGTGCAATAGATGCTGCAGAAAAAGGATTTAAGAAATGGAGTGAAGTTCCTGCTCCGAGAAGAGGAGAAATTCTGTTTAAGTTTGCAAGACTTCTTGAGCAAGAAAAACAAAGGCTTGGCAAGTTAGTTACAACCGAGATGGGTAAAGTTTTATCTGAAAGCCTAGGAGATGTTCAAGAAGCTATTGATATTGCATATTACATGGCAGCTGAAGGTAGAAGATTATTTGGCCACACAACTCCTTCAGAACTGAAAGAGAAGTTTGCAATGACCGTAAGGCTGCCTTTTGGAGTTGTGGCTTGCATAACTCCTTGGAACTTCCCAACAGCCATTCCAGCATGGAAATTAATGCCTGCCCTTATTTGTGGAAATGGCATTGTTTTCAAGCCATCATCTGATACACCTCTTTGCG
>JACZVS010000016.1 GCA_022572525.1 Nanobdellota archaeon | reverse complement strand
ACTCTAAGGGAGTCATTTACAATAAAGATGGCCTTTCTTATCAGAAAATGATGAGAGTTAAAAAGCAGACGAAGACCGTAACCGCTTATGGGAAGGGAAAAGTTTTCAAGAATAGTGAGAAAATTATTGAAATGCCAGTTGACATTTTAATCACAGCAGCTATCCCTAATTTGATAAGGAAAGATAATCTTAGAAAAGTCAAGGCCAAGTTAATTGTCGAAGGAAGTAATATTCCGATGACTCTTGAGACAGAAAGGGCCCTGCATAGAAGGGGCAAACTTGTAATTCCAGACTTTGTTGCAAATGCTGGAGGGGTGATCAGCAGTTATGCCGAATACAAGGGTCATAATCCTACACATATGTTTGGTCTTATTGAGAGAAAGATTGTTAAGAATACAAGGAAAATGCTGAAGGAAGCAAAGAGGGATAACATTTGTCCGAGAGATGCTGCGATGAAAATTGCAGTTACAAGAGTGAAGAAAGCAATGGTTAAAAGAGATCATGAGCAGAGACATTAACGAAAAGTTTATAAACAAAAATCAATTTAGTGTATTATTGTTCTTAAAATGTTACCTGAAGATGTAAAAGAGCTAAGGGGAAAGCTTGTCAAGACCGGAACAACAACTATCGGAATTGTTTGTAAAGACGGAGTTGTTCTAGCAGCCGATAGGAGGGCAACCGCAGATTATTTTATTGCGCACAAAAATGTTTCAAAGATTGTTCCTGTAACAGATAATATTGCTGTCACAACAGCTGGTCTTGTGTCAGATATTCAGCTTATTAGCAAGTTAACAAAGGCAGAGCTTAAGTTAAAACAGATAAGGACAAAGATACAACCAACTGTGAGGGAAGCTGCCAACCTTTTCGCTACAATTTTATATCACAATATAAGAAAATTTTCTCCAATTTTGGGAATAGCTGCATTTATTGTTGGAGGAGTAGATACCAAAGGGTTTTGGCTTTATGATACTTCTCCTGATGGCGCTGCTCTAGAGTATAAAGATTATGTTTCCACTGGAAGCGGCAGCATTTTGGCTTATGGTGTTCTAGAAATCCAATATACTCCGGACATGACTATAAAGGAAGGAGTAAAGCTGGCCGTTAAGGCAGTAAATACTGCAATGCAGAGAGATATTGCAAGCGGAAGTGGAATAGATGTAGTAACAATAACAAAGGAAGGTATAAAGAAGGTCTTTGAAGAAGAGGTTAAACAAAGCGTATATGTAAAATAAATCTCATCTTCAGACAACTAAATAAAATACTCTGAATTACAGAAAAAATTCTGAACTTAACTGGTTTATAAAATAATGTAAGATGGATATCTTAGCAAGTATACTGAAAGTTCTGCCTAAAGATGTTGTTACATCTGCTGGATTTGAAGGAGCGAATATTGTTCTTTATACAGATAATAAAGAGTTCTTCTCGAGTAGCGAGGAGCTCATAAGGGGGGTTGTTAATAATATCAAGAAGAGAGTTGAACTAAGGGCGGATGAAGACATTCTCCTTAAGAAGGAAAAGACAGAAGAGATGATAAGGAAGGTGATTCCAGAAGATGCTGGCCTTGAACATGTAATCTTTGATGAGAAAAGAAGTATTGTTATACTTGAAGCTAAGAAACCTGGACTTGCGATTGGTAAAGAAGGGAAGATTCTTAAGGAAATTAAGGCGAAAACTCTTTGGATTCCCTTTGTGAGAAGGACCCCTGCCCTTAAGAGCCAAATTATAGAGGGCATAAGGCATGTTCTCTATGAAAATTCTGCTTACAGAAGAAAATTCCTAGATGGGATTGGAAGAAAGATCTATAAGGAATGGACTTCTGAGAGGAAGAATGAATGGATAAGACTGACTTTTCTCGGGGGAGCAAGGCAAGTCGGGAGAAGTTGTTTGCTTTTAACAACTCCTGAAAGTAAAATCCTAATTGATTGTGGTGTTGACATTGCAGCTTCTGGTAAAGATAGATTCCCTTTTTTTGACATAGCCGAATTTGATCTAAAAGACATAGACGCAATTATCTGTTCTCATGCGCATTTAGATCATAGCGGAATGATTCCTTACCTTTACAAGCTAGGCTATAGGGGCCCTGTTTACATGACAGAGCCTACACGAGATATATCTGCTTTGCTTGCCCTTGACTTTATCGGGGTTTCTTACAAGCAAGCTACTCAGCCACTATTCTCTTCCACAGATGTTAAACAAATGGTTAAACATTCAATTGTTCTTAACTACAATGAAGTCAATGACATTACTTCAGATATTAGAATAACTTTCTATAACAGCGGCCATACTCTTGGAAGCGCAATGGTTCATTTACATATAGGAAATGGCTTGCATAACATGCTTTATACAGCTGACCTAAAGTTTGCAAAAAGCAGATTGCTTGATCCTGCAACAACAAGATTTCCTAGACTTGAGACATTGATTACAGAAGGAACTTATGGTGGAAAAGATGACATTCAACCTAGTAGAAAAGAATGTGAGGATCAACTTATCGATACCATAAAGAAGACTGTTGAGAGAAAAGGTAAAATCTTGATTCCTGTCCTTGGAGTTGGAAGAAGTCAAGAAATGATGCTTGTTGTTGAGGAGGCAGTTAGAGAGAAAAAGCTTCCAGATATTCCTGTTTATGTAGACGGAATGGTTTGGGATGTTACTGCAATACATACAGCTTATCCAGATTACTTGAGCAACACAATAAGGAGCATGATCTTTAGAGATCAAAATCCATTTGCATCTCCTATTCTTAAGAGAGTTGGGAGTGCTCAAGAAAGGAGAAAAATCCTTGAAGGAGGTCCTTGTATTATTCTCGCAACATCTGGAATGCTTGTAGGAGGGGCAAGCGTTGAATATTTCAAAGAATTAGCAGATGGAAAAAGGAACACAATAGTGTTTGTTAATTACCAAGGAGAAGGAAGCCTTGGACGTAAAATTCAGCAAGGAGATTCAGATGTTGTTGTTGATGGCAAGAATTTTAAAGTTAAGCTTAGCATCCTTAATCTAGAGGGATTCTCAGCTCACTCTGACAGAAATCAACTGATTTCTTTTGTGAATTCTGTAAGCCCGCAGCCAAAAAGAATCATAATCAATCATGGAGAGGCAAGCAAGTGTTTGGATCTTGCCTCTACATTACATAAGATATGCAGGGTTGAGACTGTTGCGCCAAGGAATTTGGAGACGCTCAGGATACGTTAGGTAAAGAGATTTCTACATATAAGAATTAATAAGCCATACAATACCATATCCAATCAAAGTACCAACAGTAATGAAAGGCATTGCTGGATAAAATTTACCTTTCTTTGCTGATGCAAGCAAGTAAAGCAAGGCAAGTGTTGAAAAGACAGCAATTATTGCGCCAAACCAATAGTTGTTAAATGTCTTTAAAACAACTCCCGCAAAAATAAGTGGGAATGCAACATCTCCTCCTCCGAGTATTGCTACATTAACTTGTATCTTTTCCAACAGTTTTTTCCTCTTTCCCTTCTTTTTTTTCTCTTTCTCTAACCTTCTTGCCTCTCTGATCTTCTTCCAATCACCTTTTCGTAAGTATGGTATGAAGAAGCCTGTAAAGATCTTAAGTTCTTTCATTTGATACTTTGCAAGCTCTATCATATGCTTGCTCTTAACCACAGCATAAAAGTCATAGAAGGAAAGGAATATGAGCAACAAGATAGTGACTCCGATATTAAGAATAGGAACAAATATCGCTGCTAAACCAGGATAGATCATGATCTCTGTTAGGTTGTGCACTACAAGATTTCTCCTAAAGATTTTGAAGAAAGTAAGAATTGTGGCAGCGCCAATCGCTAAAATTTCTGGAATAAAAGTTGCAAGGGTAATAGCAACGGTAATAAGCACAACAAAGGAAAACCATAACTTAATGATTAAATTAGCTCTAATTCTGCCAAGCAGCAATATAATGAGCGTTGCAACAATTATTGCAATTATGATTGTGATAAGAGAGATTTGAGGCTCGATTTCAGGAGGGGCAAATCCATAAGGGATTTCTTTAGTGATATTCTGAATTATCTGTTTCTCTATTCCAGTTGTTTCATCTATTACTGTTTGTGTTGTTTGCCACCCTACCGTGTATGTCTTGATAACAGCTAAACCAATAAGCTGTGTAAGCAAGAAAAGTCCGAGGATAATGAGCGTTATTTTCCAGTTATGTTTCATGTTACTTCCTACTTCTTATTCCTCTTTCTTTATTAAACTTATTCGGGAAGAAGTTTACCTATTTTAAACCTTTACTTTAATTTACCTGACAAATTTTAGCTTCGGAATTAGTTTCCTTGCTCTTTGCATGCCTTTTTCAAGTTTGCTCATGAATTTTGTTATTTCCTTGCATGCGATGTCTTTGACTTCTTTTGTCAACATTTTTCCCGTCTTGTAATCTCTGTAGATCTTGTTCAGCTTTTTGTCATCTTCTATGAGATGCTGCTTTAGGAGCTCGAATGCCATGTCATTTTCGACAATAGCGCCAAGTTTTCTGTGTTCTGCCAATGTTTTTCTTCCACCACTTAAAGCTTTTCTAATTTTCCTGCAAGCCTCTCTTGCATCTTCCGGCAATTCCAAGAGAGATTCAGGCCTGCTTTTTGACATCTTTAAGCTTCCGTCAAGAGAAGGAGTGTACTTATGGTAAAAACCTGCTGGAGAGAAGAATCCATATTTTTGTCTTGTTCTTTTCACAAGATCTCTCGCAAGCCTGATATGAGGATCTTGATCAATTCCAACAGGAATAACTCCCGGCATTGGTTCTTCAAGTTGTGGATACAAAATGTCAGCTACTTGGGTAAGCGCAGACATTATTTTTCCAGGATCTGTGCTGCCGTATATTGCTCTAAACTCATTATGAGTTACTTTTTTCGAAAATTCATATGCGAGATTTGTTACCTTTGTGTTTTCTGATTGGAAGTAGAAAGTTGTTTTTCTTGGATTTAATCCAAGAGCAATGTAAGCTGGAATATGAAATTCTAAGGCATTTTTCTTTGCCGTTTTGAGATCAATTCCTCTTGCAGCAGCAGCCTCTAAGTCAGCTACAAGTACAAATGCCTTGCCACCCCTGTCTTGGAAGTACTTAATGTTTTCCACAACACTTCTGTTGCCAAAATGTATTTTTTCAGAGGTCGGCATGATACCACTAAGAACATAAAATTTCTTTTTCTGCTTAATTGCCTTGATTACTGGTTCTAATCCTCTCGAGGCAAATACAACCCCCCTTCTCATTAACTTGTTTGGCCTCGGTAGCTTTGTAGTGAATGGTTCAAGACCAAAATCGTTTATCAATTTATGATAATCTTCTGGCAATTCACTGCCATAAGGGTCTATGATTTTCATTTTTCCTCCTTCTTCCTATTTCTTATTTTACTATCTCGATGAGTTGTTTTAAAGCTTTTGCCTACTGACCCTACTAGCTCTTACCAACTTCTTATTAATCTATGAGTAGTAACAAATAGAAAGATTTATAAAGGAATGCTCCTGTTGTTATCCATAGTCAGGTTAAGGGAAAATGAACAAAGAATTAGTAGAAAAGGTTAGAGGAAATTTTGATCTTAATATTTATGAAACTAAAGTATGGTTAGCTTTGCTTACAAAAGGAAATGCCAATATTGCAAATATTCATGAGTTAAGCAAAGTTCCAAGAAGCAGAATTTATGATGTTCTTAAAAGCCTGGAAACAAAGGGGTTTTGTGTTGAAAAGCTAGGCAGGCCAATTAAATACATGGCTGTTGAACCTTCTCTTGTTATAGAGAAGTTGAAGAAAAGAATTGAATCTAATGCTAAAGAGAAGACAGAAATCTTGAACAAGGTTGCTGGCAGCGAAGAGTATAAGCAGCTTCAAAGTCTTTATGATTCTGATCTTAACTTAACAGAAAAAGTAGGCACAGCAATCAGAGGAAGAGCTAATTTGCTTGCTCATCTTGCTAATGCTTCTAAGAATGCAACTGAAAGAGTAATTATTGTATCAACCCCAAAGGGTTTGGATAGAAAGTTGTCCGTATTGCTACCAATATTAGCAAATAAAGTCAAGAGGGGAGTTAAAGTAACTGTTGGAATTGCAAATTCTAACGCAGAAAGCCTTCCAGAAGGACTTAAGGAAAAGTTAGAGAGAGCAAATGTTAAAATTAAGAATCTACAAGCAGGCGCAAGATTCTGCGTAGTAGATAATAACATCCTTTTAATCACCTCTCCAGAAGACATGGGAGATGATACTGCATTGTGGCTTCAAAGTGATTTCTTTGCCTCTACATTGGCTGGATTGCTTAAAAAATAAATTTAAAAAGCCAAGACTTCTATAGGGAGTTAAAATGGATGAGAATAGACCTAGACCAGTTGAAAGAGTGGAAGAGCTGAAAGTAGGAGTTATGTGGAATTGTGATGATGCACAAGCACTTTATGCTCAAGGTGTAGTTTTACATGATCTAGGAAGAGATGACGAGGCCATACCAATGCTTGAAAGAGCAATTATGTTAGAACCAGACACTCCAAAATTCCGTTTCAGTTTAGCAAAATCATACGAGGCAGTGGGTGATTTTCATGGAGCAGCAAATAACTTCTTGAGTGCTTATCAAATTGATCGAGCTTATACAGATGCAATTAATGGTTATATGCGTGTAATTCCTAAGTTTTTGGCATTACAATCAAAAAAATCCGAAGTAGGCCAGGCTTAAAGCTTAATCTAACTTAATTTATATAAGAAACACGTTCACTGTCTTCTTCTTCAATTATTTCAGAAGATTCGTCCTCTGTTCCGTCTAGAACATAGGAATGCTTGAATTCTATTTCTTGCGTTTGCTTAACTATTGGCCTTGGTTTAATGTCTATCTCCTTAACTTTAACTTTGACCTCTTTTTTCTTTTTCATTCTTCCTGCCTCTTCTGGTGGTGAAATCTATTTAAATTTATCCAAAGTACTTGTAACTTACTTTCTCTTCTTCTATCTTCCTTCTCCAGATTTTTTCTGATGCAGTCATTAATTCATTTATCCCTTTCTTTGTAGATTCCCACATTTTCAAAGCTTCCTTGATAAATTCTGCCTCTTTCTTTTCATTGTAATCTGTTTCAAGAATAGCAGCTTTAAGCATTAAACCAACAAGATTCTGATAACCATCTTTGATATGTTTTTTTTCTTTATCTGTAAACGACTTTATCAGCGTAAGTGAAGCTAGCGAGGCAAATGTAGGATTAATGAATTCTTCCAGCATCTTCAAGAAGCTCTCAGCTTTTCTTTCTATTGATCCTCTAATGCCTCTTAGTAAGAAATCTGTATTTTTTTCAGCAACCCTTTCGATTTCAAATTCTTCATTCAGCTTTCTAAACTCTGGTAGCTTGTACTTTTTCCTGAGTTTTGCGTAATCTTTTTTAAATTGCGCAAGCTTGTCTGTCGCCATTCTGTTTATATGTCGAACTCTTTTTTAAATCTTCTCAAACACAAAGCCACGGGCGGGGATTGAACCCGCGACCTCATGCTTACCAAGCATGCATTCTACCAACTGAACTACCGTGGCTTATTGTAAGAAAAAGAGTCTCTTATAAAAATCTTAGGATTATCTTATTGTGGGAAGTGCAGCAGATGGATTTCCAGCAAGTTCACTTCCAATGCCCTTTCCTAGGAAATAGGCGAAAGTTGCAGAGCTTTTAAAGAACGGAATGAATGATTCTCTTTTTTCACATTTTATAATTTTCAACTCTCCGGAATCTGCCATGCTTTTTGCTGTTTGTTCTGCTTTCTTTTTGTTGCCTAGTTCATCTACCAATCCTAGATCAAGAGCTTCTTTGCCCAGGTAGAACAGACCATTTCCAACCCTTGTCTTTTGCACTTCTGTTAGCCCCCTATTTTCAGCAACAACATTCAAGAATTCTTGATGGATTATGTTTAACTTGTCGAGCAAGACTTTCCTTTCTCTTTGTGTGAGCTCTTTGTAAGGAGTTGCTATATCTTTAAACTCGCCTGTGACAAGTCTTTGATATGTAATGTTGAAGTCACTGAGAAGGCCTGCATATTGCAGATAGCTGGCTGTTACTCCGATACTACCTGTTAAGCTGAATGGTTCTGCAATTATTTTGTCAGCAGTTGAGGCTATCCAGTAAGCTCCTGAAGCTCCAACTTCGTTGATGAAAGCAACAACAGGCTTGTGTTTTTTCACTTCTTTAACTTTATCAGCAACATTTGAACTTCCAATTACAGTGCCTCCAGGAGAATTGATTTCGAGCATTACTGCCTTTACACTCGAATCTTTTTCAGCCTTTTCTAAGCATGAGAGAATAAAAGGAACATTCGCTTCTTGCCCGAAGATAAGGAAGCCAGAATCTGATGTTGAGATTGTGCCTTTTATTGGCACAATAAGAATTTTGTTTGTTATAGCATTTGTGAATGCAGAAATTAGGAATAAAAGAACAAAGAAGGCTATGATGAGAAGAATTATCATT
>JACZVS010000094.1 GCA_022572525.1 Nanobdellota archaeon | reverse complement strand
ATTGCATGATTGGCTTGGAAAAGAGATTACAAAAGATAATTTTCAGCTGCTAAAAAAGGATTCTAAGAAGTTCGGATTTCACATTGGATTTGAAGGGGGTTATGCAGACACATTTGTGACAGATGCTCCTTTCTTTCCGAAAAGGCTAGAGATTCTTGAAGCTGAAAGAGTGTATGATGATGCTTACAGTGGCCATATTGTAATCAAGAGCATAAACTTTGTGAGTAAAAAAGAAGTTTAGAGTGATTAACCAAAAAACTGCTCTAGTTTTTTCTGTCCTGCTTGTAGGATGTCTTCCTCGCTTATACTGAAAACCTCAAAAATATTCTCAACTGCTGGAAGAATTTGATGTTTAGTGTAGTACTCTATATCATAATCTCCTTTCTCATCTGGAAGCTTTGCTTTATCTCTTACTCTTGCTTTTTTTTCACCTTCTGCAACATAATACTCTATCAACATTCCGACATTTACCGGAATTCCTTCTTTTTGCATTCTCTTTGCAATTGCCACATGAGGGCCCTCTGCTTTGTATTCTGAAAGTGGTTTCCTTAGTTGAGTTTTAATGATAAGCTCTTTTTTGTCAATCTTCCTTTTTTTGAGCTTCTTTACAACTTCTCTAACATACTTTAATGCCGACTCATGTGTACCAGAACCAAGTATCATCTCCAGAACTTTGCTCTGCATTACCCTTACAAGAGAACACCAATCTCTTCTTACTGTCTCAAATCCTCTTATCTTTATTTTTCCTTGGTGATTGATTAGTGCATACTTTTTCTTTGCTCCAAATTCTCCTGTTCTTTTTGTAACCCAAATCCCTCTTTTGAAGAAATCTTCTAGTTCAAGTTCCATTATTCCTGGAAGTTGTGAGTTGAGCTTTTCCAAGAAGCTGAGAGTTTCCTGCTTTGTTTTTTTGCCCAGAAGGAAAGCAAACCCATCTGTATCTGCATAAATAACTTTATAGTCTGCTTTATTTGTCTTGTCTATCATATCTTTTATGAATTTTCTTGCTAATGCTGCTGTGGAAGCAGCTGCTTCAAGACAATAATATCTGGCCCCAAAAAACCCATTATAGCCATAAGTTGCATTTGCTAGCAGCTTGAAAGCATTGCTTCTCGCTTTCTTGATAGCATCTGGTTTCTTGCTTAGTTCTTGCTTATACTTCCTCCTTAACTTTACTATTTCCTCAAGCAAACTCGGCATAAATCCTTTCTTCTTTGAGAAATAAACTTTTTTTCCTATATCTACTTCTAAGGCATTTGGACCTTTTCCCTCTAGAAATGTTGATCTTGATAGATTAAAAGAAACTATTATTGAAGCATACATGCTTGTGAAATCAAATATGGCCAAGTTCTCGTAGAGGGCAGCTTCTGGTTGTAAAACAAAGGCTCCTTCATACTTCCCTCTGGTTTTTCTTTTCTCAATTTCTTCATAGATTGGCCTTCTTTCAGCAACCTCGTTAAATCTTTCTAAATTATGAATAATATAAGATTCTACAAGGCCAGACATGCTATGCCTTGTTGTTATGAAAAGTGGTTCTTGCACGATTTTTGTGAATTCTAACATGTCGGGCCAAAGTTTCTGAAAGAGCTTGTAAGTCAGCAAAGAGTCCTGCAAATTGTATTCAAAGAAATTATGCCAGTCTTCTTCCTTCATTTCTTCAGTTCTCTTGTGCTCATGTTCAAGCTTGCCTTCTCCCAGAAATTCCTTTGCAACTTCATGTAATCTAAGGGTTTCTGACTGCATGTACTGCGAATAAACTGTCTCTATAAACTTTAGAAGATCAATATGGACAAGGCCTTTTATTGTTGCATTTATAGGTCTTCCTTTTGAAAACAATACTTTTGCATTCGCAACTCCCAGTCTAAGATCAATACCATTTTTCTCAGCCCTATTTCTTAAGTAAGGAAGATCAAATCCATCTGAAAAATAGCCAGTAATTATGTCTGGCTTCAATTCTTGTATGTAGTCAGAGAATTTCTGAATTAATTCAGCTTCGCCATTCACAAATTCTACATAACTTTTTGCCCCCTTCGCCTTTTTCCAAGTTAAAACTTTCTTAAAACCATCTGAGACAAGTGATAGCATTAGAATTTTTCCTCTTCCAATCTCGAATTCATCTGTTTCTATATCGAATGCCAAGAC
>JACZVS010000015.1 GCA_022572525.1 Nanobdellota archaeon | reverse complement strand
CTGAACAGGATCGGGATCGGCCTGAGCGGGAGATGCAGGAGCATACTCATCTGCCCTGATTGTTGATTTTACCTTGGCCAGATTAAAGGCATCATTTATATCTTTTTCAGTATAACCTTGCTCTCTCAATCTTCTGATTATCTCATCATCATTCAAACCAGACAGTTGCATGTCTAAAATTATCTTTGTTGGTGGGTCTGCCATTTTCCTCTTTTCTTATCTTTTCTTAATCTTTATGTTTCTTCTTACTCAAGATTTTTTCGACTCTTTCCTCAATTTCATCAGATGTTACAAACTTTATCGGCTCGAACAGCTTAAAATATTTTTCTATGACTGCAAGTTCTTCCTTTCTCGCGAAATCTTCATGTTGAGATAGCAGGCCATCAATCCTGCCATTTAGTCTCTTAAGATCCATCCTCAAATCTTTGTTCTCATCTTGGATCAGATGCATATCTTTTTGTAATTCTCTTTCTCTATTAACAAAATTCCTTGTGAGTAGTAGAATCCTCTCCCTCGACAGATTGAATCTCTCTTCCAAAGCCTTTACCCTACTAGCGAAATCTGACAGTAAAGCAGAGACAGCATTAACGTTTTCCATATTTTCCATAGCTTTTCCAGAGTTTTAAATTTTGTGCTTGCCATTTGAGAGAAAAATTAATATAGTCAAAACCTCTTTAGAAAAGAAACTGTATCAAGAGAAGGAAAGGAGGAAAATGTTTTTTAGGGCAGAAACAAAGCTGTTTGGTTATGAAGTTGTGAAAGAGGGTAGAGAGGATGTAATGTATGTTAACTGCTTTGGCTACGCTTTAGTACCAAGTATTTCTGATGATGCGGTTATGATGGCCAGAATTCTAGACAATTTGATAGAGAATCCAAAGGTCAGCAGAGTTGTGCTTTCACAGCAAAAGAATTATACTTACTCTCATAGCGATACACAGACGTTGATTGAGATAGCCAATGTTTACAATTACTTGTTAAGAGAAGAGAGAATTCTTAACATGGCTGGCTTGGAAGCGAACAAGTTTGGTATGCTTAACTATCTGATTCTCACTTTACTTAGGTCAGATCCTGTTGGATGTTATGTCATGACAAAAAGGTTGCTTCGAGAGGAAAGAACTTTAGGAACTGGGAGAGAATATCTCAGAAGACTTGAGAAGATATACTCTTTGCTTGGCACAACCATTCTCATAGCAAAAGCTAAAGATCAGTTAGCTGGCCATCGTGTTGGTGACAGAAGCATTTATTCAGATCTCTTAAGGCCAGATGTTCTTCCAAACTTTACCTTTACAAGATTGATGACTGAATTACCTTTAGATGCGGATCTTGTGGAAGAATACTCTATTGGCCATGGAGAAGAAAAAAGCGATGTTACAATTCTTAAGAGAAAGGATGAAGTTAAATATTACTATCACCTTATGCCTCCAGAGTTTAAGTTAGATGAAGATTCTTTGTTTTTGCTTGATTTGGCAAAGCAAGTTTTGCTTGAACACAGACCTAGGGCAGAAGAATTTCTCGATCCCGATAGAATGAGGCAAGTTTTCTTTAATATTGCAAGAGACTTGCTAACCGAACTTGCACAGACAAAAGCTATTAAGCTTAGCTATAAAGAACTGACAAATCTTGCCAGTATTCTTGTGAGACATACTGTTGGATTCGGTATTGTTGAAGTCTTACTCCGAGATGAAAATCTCCAAGATATTGTTATCAACGCTCCTATTGGATTAACACAGATATTTGTCAGGCATGCAGAGTTTGATGAATGTACGACTAACATCTTGCCCTCTCAAGAAGATGCAGAAAGCTGGGCTGCAAAATTCAGAATGATATCTGGCAGACCTCTTGATGAAGCCCATCCTATTTTAGATACAGAATTAACTATTCACAATATTAATGCTAGAGTAAGTATTATTCAACAGCCTCTTTCTCCTTATGGATTAGCTTATGCCTTTAGAAGATTTCGAGAAAGGCCATGGACTCTTCCGCTTTTTGTAAAAAACAAGATGATTAATCCTCTTGCCGCTGGCCTGCTTAGCTTTTTGATTGATGGCAGCAGGACAATGTTGATTGCAGGAACCCGAAGCAGTGGAAAAACATCTCTTCTCGGCTCTTTGCTTTTTGAGTTAATACCTAAGTACAGGGTTATTGTAATAGAGGACACGCTTGAGCTTCCTGTAGGGGATCTCAGAAAGCTTGGCTATGATGTTCAGAGATTGAAAGTTAGAGCGGCCTTGCTGAAAGAAACGGCAGAAGTTTCTGCAGAGGAAGGAATTAGAGCCTCTCTTAGACTTGGAGATTCTGTTTTGATAATTGGAGAAGTCAGATCAACAGAGGCAAAAGCACTCTATGAGGCAATGAGAGTTGGCGCTTTAGCAAACACAGTTGCTGGAACAATCCATGGAGCCTCTCCTTATGCAATCTTTGATCGCGTAGTCAATGACCTGGGAGTTCCTGTAACAAGCTTTAAGGCTACAGACATTATTGTTGTTGCCAATCCCATCAAGAGCCCCGATGGCTTAAGGAGTTCGAGAAGAGTTGTGCAGTTTAGCGAAGTTCGCAAGCGCTGGAAGTCAGATCCTCTTGCCGAAAAAGGCTTTGTTGACCTTATGCGTTACAATGCAGAGAAAGATGAGCTCGAACCAACTGATGAGCTAAGGAATGGGGAAAGTGAAATAATCAAAGAGGTTGCTTCTAATGTAAAGGAATGGGTTGGCAACTGGGATGCTATTTGGGATAATATTCTTTTGAGAGCAAAAATTAAAGAAGAACTTGTAAAGGTGGGTGGGAAAGTTCCACAGCTCCTGGAAGCACCATTTATTGTAAAATCAAATAATGCCTTCCACAACATCTCTGATAAAGTTTTGAGAGAACTAGGCAGTTTAGAAAGCAAAAGAATCTTCTTAGAATGGCAAGATTGGCTTAAGCGGGAAATAAGAAGGCAAAGAATTTAAAGCGTAATTCTTTTTTCATTCAAAAGAGGATGACAAAGGTTAACGAAATCTTGGAGAGGTATCAGGGTAGGATAGAAAGAGAACTCGGAGCAGAACCGACAGAAAAAGTAGATTTTACTCGTGAATACTTGAAATTTAAAAATGAGACATTCAAGCCTCTTAACAGATATGAGAAAGCAGCAAAATTTAGTGGGGCGATTATTAAGGTCAAGCCGCCAGCAAAAGACGTTGCCAAATTCAGAAAGTCTTTAGAAACAGTTCACTCAGAAATTCTTCCAGAAGATGCATTAAGCTTAGCTGTACTCGCTTTCGTACTCGCTTTAATTTCAAGCATTGTCAGTTTCGTAGTCTACTTTCTCCTAACAGAAGAATTTATTTTTCTTTACTTACTCCTCGGCATAATGTTTTCAGGATTTCTTTTCTATTGGCTTTATACTTTTCCTTTTGTACAGGCAAAGAAATGGGAGCTCAAATCATCTTCGCAGCTAGTGCAAGCATTACTTTTTATTGTAATTTATATGAAGCATACTCCAAATCTTGAGAGAGCAATAAAATTTGCTTCAGATCATCTTCCTGCGCCTTTAAGTCTTGACTTTAAGAAGATATTTTGGGATGTTGAAGTTGGAAGATACTCTAACATAAGACAGAGCATTGATGCTTATCTTGAAACATGGCGAGAAAGCAGTCCAGAATTTGTTGAGGCCATGCATTTAATTGAGAGCTCTCTGTTTGAGCCAGTTGAGCATAAAAGAATTTCCATTCTCGAGAAAAGCCTTACAGTTATGTTGGAAGGAGTACAAGAGAAGATGTTGAATTATACACACTCTATCAAAGCTCCACTTACAAATATCTATATGCTTGGTATTGTTTTGCCAACCCTTATGCTTGCCTTGATCCCTTTAGCATCTGCCTTGCTCGAAGGCTTACTGACCTGGCAGCACGTCGTAATTATTTTTAATATTATTGTCCCTTTTTTTGTTTATTATCTGACCTCTCAAATTCTACTGACAAGGCCTGCAGGTTATGGTGAAGCTGAACTACTTGAAGCGCATCCAAACTATAAAGAGTATAAAAGTAAGACTCCCTCAGTGATCGCATTTTTTGTAGCTCTCCCCTTCTTTATTCTCGGCATCTTACCTTTAATATTCTTTTTTCCTGGCCTTTCAGACGCCGTTGGACTGCAAGATTTTTCACTTCCATTGGGTCTAGGAAAGTTTTTTGATTTCAAAGAAGATGCTGGAAAAATTGTTGGTCCATTTGGAGCAGGGGCAACGCTCTTGAGCTTGCTTCTACCTCTTTCATTCAGCTTGTATTTTGCGATAAATTATGGTATGAGGACTAAAAATTTAATTAAAACAAGAAGAGAGACGAAAATACTTGAATCAGAGTTTAGTTCAGCATTATTCCAGCTAGGTAACAGGTTGTCAGCAGGAGTTCCAGCTGAAATGGTATTTGGAAGAGTTGCAGAAGTTTTGAGAGGCAGTCCAACTGGAAAGTTCTTTTCTTTAGTCAATAGCAACATACAAAATGGAATGAGTGTTAGAGAAGCTATCTTTAATCGCCAGAGAGGTGCTATAACTTTCTTCCCCTCTTCTCTTATCAAGACATCTATGTTTATCCTTATAGAGGGAGTTAAGAAAGGCCTTAAGATTGCTGCAGCAAGTATGATGAGTATAGCAGAGCATGCAAGGGGCATTCACAAAATTGAGGAAAGGCTAAAGGACTTAGTTGCAGATGTTGTTGTAAGCATGAAAAGCAATATCTCATTTCTTGCTCCTATTCTTGGAGGGATTGTAATTGGATTAGCAGTCATGATTACCTTCATAATAAATAAACTTTCTCAACTTTTAATTGGCTTAGAAGGAGCAGAAGCGGGCGGAATTGGGGGAGGAGCTACAGGAATCATCACTCTTTTCTCGATAGAGAAAATGATTCCACCTTACTTTTTACAAGCCTCCATTGGAATTTACTTACTCCAAATAATTTTCATCCTTACTTCAACAGTGGTGGTTGTTGAAAATGGGGCTGACAAGCTAACAGAAAAGAGTGAAATTGCAAAGAATATCTATAGGGGAATGTTTTTATATTTAATTGTCGCATTCCTCTCAATCTTAGTCCTTGGTACACTTGCCTCTCTCGTTATGACACAATTTTGACAATAAAAAATGATGAATGAAAAAATAACAAAGATTTTGTTTGCAAGGCATGCTGAGAGTAAGCATAATCCTGAAAAGATTTGTAGTAGCAGGCCAGAAAATGATACAGGGTTAACAGTAAGAGGCAAACGATTGGCAAGGCAGCTTGCTGAAAGGCTTAAGAAAGAAAGGATAAATACAATTTACAGCAGCCATCTTCCTAGATGTTTGCAGACAGCTGAAATAGTCTCCAAGGTTCTGAAAAAGAAAGTCATGGTTAACAAAAACTTCCGAGAGCCAGATATGGGGAAATTCGAGTTGATGAAGAAGACGGAGATAGAAAAAAAGTTTCCTTCCCTCGCCCAAAAATGGTTTCATGGAGATGTTACAAATATAAAAGCCGAAGAGAGTTTTAAATCAGCTCAGAAAAGAGTTTGGCAAGAGCTTGAAAAAGTTTCTAAGAAACATAAAGGAAATAAAATCTTAATAGTAACACATCAAGCCCCCATTAAATTTATTGTGTGCAAGCTTTTTGGTAGCTTGAAGTTCTTTAACAATTTCAGTTTAAGCAATGCATCTCTGACTTTGCTTATAAAGAAAGGCAAAAAATATAAATTAAAATATCTTAATGATATCTCACATTTGAGATGAAAAAAAGAGGCCTCACAGGAAACCAGATAATAATCTTGCTACTCTTGATAGTTTTGGTTGCAACAGTGGCATACTTTTTGTTTCAAACTATGAGGAATATTCTTGGGTAAAATGAAAGGAAAAGGAAAAAAAGGTGTAACATTGCAACATACCATAATCACTTTAGTTCTTCTCCTGGCAGCAGCAGCAGTTATTTTTCTCATCTTCTTTCGCATACCCTATGGAGAACTTATAAACGAAGAAACTTGTAGGAGTTCTGTGATTCTGAGGGGAAGTATCCTTGGAACTGCCGGAGAATTTGTTCCTGGGGCATCTCCACCTCCACTGAGGTGCAAGACTAAGCAATTAGAAGTTAAAACTACAGATGAGAATGAGATCAAGAGAATTATGGCTAATGAGATGTATTCTTGTTGGGATATGTTAGGGAGAGGCAGGATAAACTTTTTGAAGAAGTCTACCAGCAATTTCGCGGTTGAAGAGTTCGCAATAACTGAACCGAAATCAGCTTGCGTTATCTGCACAGTTATTCAATTTAATGAAAATCTTAAAAAAAATCCAAAAAATATTAATCTAGTAGAATATCTTGAAAAAAATAACCCCCCCCTGAAAAATATCACTTACCTAGAATTTTTTTCGGAGGAGGAAGGTGCAAGACTTCCTGTTGGGGCAGATATTACTGCATTAATCAAAACAGATAAGGATTACGCGATCTTGTTTTTTGAATTTGATTCTGTAGGTGTGGGTGAAGTTATGTTAAAAGATCTTGGAGCTGCAGCCAGTGTTTTTTTCGTTGGTAGTCTTATACCTGGAGGCAAATTGGTTGGCAGAGCAGCAGGAAGAGGTGTTGGAGCAATAGCAAGAACTCCTTACGGCTTGGCAGCGTTAATAGCAACTTCTGTTGCAGCTCTTGGTTATCAGACTTACACTGCTTACAAAGGACAGCTAATCGCCGCTGCGTACTGTGATGGAGAAAGAAGCGGGTGTTCTCAAGTAATGCTTGTTGATTATGATATTAAATCTATAAATCAACTCTGTGACACAATGCAAAGCATTCCTTAAAATGAAGTTAAATAAACTAAACAAGAAGGCATTTGTTTGGAGTAATGTCGCTTGGTGGATACTAGGTTTAATTGTTTTGGCTACAGTAATCACAGCAATAATATTCATTCTGAAACCGAAGGGCTTAACAATAATCGATAAAATATTCGAGATTTTTAGATTCGGGAGATAAAATGGCAGAAGAAGCAGCATGGGGAATAGGTATAATTGTGAGATGGATTCTGATACTTGTGGTTATCTTCCTAGCAATTTGGTCACTCTACATATTCTTCCTTAAACCTTTGGCAGGAACTTTTGGCAATGAATCTGCTATTCCTGCAGCTTCACTATTACTTATAACGAAAAGTTTTAAAAGAGCCAAGCTTTAAAGTTTGAGTAAAAGAGGAAAACTTTTAGGAAAGCTTCACCAAAATGAAACTTAGACCTTTAAACGATAAGAGGGGTATAACTATCAGTACTCCAACTGTGATAATCACAATTCTAGCGGTTCTTGTGTTACTTGTAGTTTCTCTTTCATTTACTGGAGGAATGAGGGCCCTTATAGATAAAGTCAGGCAGGTGTTTACAGCAACAATTGAGCCCCCAATAGAACTTGCAAGAGATAAATGTCAGACTCGATGCACTTTACAAAGAACACAGGCTTATTGTGACGGAGTAGACATAACTGTGCAAGGAAATAGAACAGAGCACTTTAACTGTAAGCAAATATCTTCTTGTCCTGGAATAACTTGTTAAAATGCAAAAGCGAGGAGCCGCTCTTCCCATAAAGGTCATTATAGTTATAGTCTTAATTCTGCTTGTTCTTGTAATTTCTCTTTTTTTCGCAACAAGCACTCTTAGAGAAGTTTTCGAAAATATTGCCATATACTTAGGGTTTGCAAGAGAAAGTTTAAATGAAACTCTGCCTGGAATTCCTTAAAAACCTTTAAAAAAGCTAGCTGTTTCTAAATTAAAAAGAGGATGGGATTTAAGTTAACGCTTGAAGAAATCATCAAATTGCTTTTAGCGGTAGCGGTGATAATTATAGTGGCATTTGCCATCTCTCCAATACTAATAAGTTTAATCTACCCATCAACAGAGGAACAAGTCTCAAAAGAATGTTTTATCTTGCTTACAGATAAGATTTATGACCTGGATGAGGATACAGAAAAAACCTCTGCAAGATGTTTCATCAATCCGGGGTGGCTTATCAAGGGATTTGATAAAGGAGATGACTCCCCTGAAAGTTGTACGGGGGAAGCCTGCCTTTGTTTATGCACAACAAAAGGTTTCTGGGCAACAAAATGGAATCCAAATTGCAATAAGGATATATGCAGCGCTTTTAATAAAAATTTAGCAATTCAAGAGACAGAAGAAAGTTCTCCTAAAGAAGTCTTGATTGAGAATGGCTTTTTTGAGTTCTTCTTACGGCAGACTGAGCGCCTTATCATCTTGAGTGTGTCAGAATTGAAAGGGAAATTTGGTGAAGATATTTCAAAAGAGGTAAGGGAAGAAATTGGCCAGCGAACTTTCGAAGAAACTGTTGGGTTGCCTGTTCCAGCTGGAGATACTTTGCCGAATCAGAAATTTATTAGTGCTTATGAAGGTTCCGCGTTCAAGTCTCAAGGGACTATAAAAGAACTTACAGAAAAATATGCTAACCAGTATAGTATAGATCCAGCTCTGATAGCAGCGGTAGCAACACAAGAAAGTGGTATGGGTACGAATAACGCATGCACAAAAGTAGGAAAAACAGCGCTAACTGGCTGTAATTGGCCTCCTAATTGTGCTAAGGGGTGTAAATGCTCAAGTAGATCTGTATTCAGTGATGAAGGCCAACTTAAGTGTACTGCAAGTGTATTAAGAGTGGCATACGAGCAAGCATCTGGAAATGAAGACGGAACATACTCAAAATGTGTATCTTATACAAATGAAGCCGATAAATGG
>JACZVS010000014.1 GCA_022572525.1 Nanobdellota archaeon | reverse complement strand
ATTAGACACTTCTTTGCTAAGGCATAATCAACCAATAGGCTACTCAAACCTCTTCAGAAGATATGCTTGGGGAGATGCTATGAGAGATATTACTGGCTGGAATATAAGACCTATAACTCCTGTAGAATATCAACGTGCTCTTAATGCATATAGAAAAAGAGGAAAAAGGGGTTTCCAACAAGATCCAACAACTTTCTATGAGGATTTAGGAGTCGTTTTATGTGCTAAAAAAGGTCCTAATGAAGAATTAAGGCAGCATTTAATTAGAGAAGCAAAAGAAAAAGGCTTAGAAGTAAAGTTGCCTGCAATAGCAACGAGCTTAACAACCGTGCCAGATGATAGCTTTGAGTATGGAGTAAGACTTGATTTGGGTGACTTCGGAGAAATTTATCATGCTCCTGTATTGAAGATGAAGAAAGAATCATACCCTTTTGATGTAGATGATCCAGAGCTTGTAAAGATAGGACTCCCAAGCAAATTAGGAGAAGGCAGTAGATTCTTACACACAAAAGGTAATGGTTTGTGGAGGCTTGCCTGTGAAAGGGAGATCGACCTCGGCGCTGGCGACGGCAGTCTGCCTAACTCGTATGTGGATGGTCGGGTGAATTTTGTGAGATTCGTTGGAGATTAATGTTCTATATCTTATTATAGTCCCCGTTCTATAACTGAAAGCACGGTTGGGGCACTTCTCAGAAAGATTTAAAGCTTTTTAGGAGGTTAGCATTTTATGAAATTGATATCACTCAATATCTGGGCTGGAAAAGAGTTTGATTCTCTTATGCGATACATTTCAGATAACGAAAAAGATACAGATATTTTTTGTTTTCAGGAGGTCTTTAATACGCCTACAGATGTAAAGCTAGTAAGTGAATTCTACAGGGCAAATATTTTTTCTGAATTACAGGAGAGATTACCTAACCATGACGGATATTTTGCTCCAGTTCAAGATGGTTGTGGATTCGATAAACCTGTAGATTATCCTATATCTTGGGGTTTAGCAATGTTTGTCAAAAAGTCGATAAAGGTGAATGATGCTGGAGACACCTATATTTTTGGGCATCGTAATTCAAGGGGAAAAGATAATACAACGATGCCAAGAAATCTACAATATGTAAAAGTTAGTGCTAACGGAGAACAATACACAATTGCTCATTTCCATGGTATCTGGGATGGGGTGAGTAAAACTGACACAGAAGATAGAATTGAACAGTCAAGAAAAGTAAGGGAGTTCTTAGATAAAATAACTGGCAAGAGAATTCTTTGTGGAGACTTTAATCTGCTGCCCACCACTAAGAGTTTGGAGATACTAGAAGAAGGATTTGTTAATCTAGTAAAAACTAGAGGGGTTACAACAACAAGGAGCCCATTACATAAATATCCGGATAAATTTGCAGATTACACTATTGTTTCTTCAGATGTTAACGTAAGTAGTTTTGAGGTACCAATGATTGAAGTTTCTGACCATCTTCCAATGGTCTTAGAATATTCCTGAACTCTCTCAAAAATACTTCTCATAACTCTCGAAGAAAGATTTAAGAGTTTTTAGTGTGTTACAGGGGAGAATAAAATGTTATATTATGATATATTAGAAGAGATTAGAATTCTTCAAGATAAACTTTCTGAAATGGAAAATGTACCTGATGATCATCCTGATCTACTAAGGCATGATAAGTTGCTTTGCTCCCTCCCCTTATGTAGTATACCTGGCGGACACCTTTTGCGATACCATAAGGAAATGAAGGAGAGGTATGCTGAACGAGTTGATGAAGCGAAAAGAGATCTTTCAAGTTTAGAGAGTAGTATATTACGTAGTATTGCAACTGAAAAGGATGGGGGTTATATGGCTCCTGCCCATGCATCTGGAATTGTTCAAGTTGCCTTTTCGGAATATCAGAAAAAATTAGACCAAAAAGCTGATAGTGTTGGTTGATATTTTTTTCTAATCCTAATTGTTCTACGCCCAATTCTTTCGGCTGGGGAGTTCTCTTCCACTCTTAACAACCCTTAAATATCTACATTGGTTCTAAAGAGCATGCCAATAAGAAGAAGTGCTTTGGCTCCTGAAAAGCCAAAACCCAAGATTCCTGAACTTGTAAAAGACATAATTAGGATATCGGACATAGTTCTCGAAGTTCTTGATGCAAGATTCATCCAGGAGACAAGAAACAAGGAGCTTGAAGAGTTCGTCAGGAATCTTGGGAAAAAGATAATCTTTGTACTAAACAAGAAAGATCTTGTTGACATGAAGCAGAAGGCACAGGAAATTATTGGAATGGATCTAAAGCCATACTTCTTCATATCTGCAAGGAAAAGGCTTGGGATAGCAAAACTAAGGAGAATGATAAAGATTGAAGCCAAAAGACTGAAGTCAGAAAGGAAGAGGGTGAATATAGGAATAATTGGATATCCAAACACTGGTAAGTCTTCGCTCATAAACATACTTACTGGAAAAAGCTCTGCAAAGACAGGTGCAGATGCCGGATTCACTAAAGGCCTCCAGTACATCCGTTTAACGGCAGGAATCCGCATACTTGACACTCCTGGAGTACTTCCAGAATCAGAATACTCAAGTTCAGATCCAGAGGCAATCAAGAAGCAATCAAAGCTCGGTGGCAGGACAATCAACACCATCAGAGATCCAGAGATGGTTGTTACTGGACTTATGCAGTCTCATGCAAAGGAAATAGAAAAGTATTATGGAATTCATGCAGGAGGGGATGCAGAAGTCCTGATAGAAAATCTAGGAAGGAAGAAACGATTCCTCAAGAAAGGAGGGCTTGTGGATGAAGACAGGACAGCAAAGTTCATCATCAGGGACTGGCAGAAAGGAAGGATTAGGATTTAGATTATGAAACAACAAAAGCCCAAAACGGAAAAAGCAACATTTGCCGGCGGTTGTTTCTGGCATGTCGAACATGCTTTTAGAAAACTAAAAGGAGTCGTTAGTGTAACATCGGGATATACTGGAGGCAAGACAAAGAACCCAACTTATCAACAAGTTTGTTCTGGTAACACTGGACATGTTGAAGCTATCCTTGTTGAATACAATCCTTCTAAAATAAAATATGGGACTCTACTTAATTTATTCTGGAAATCACACAATCCTGAAAGACATGATGGCCAGGGTGCAGATATAGGGAGCCAGTACAGAGCTACTATATTTTATCACAATTCTCAGCAGAAGAAAGCAGCACTTGATTCAAAGGCAAAACTTGAAAAATCGGGTAAGTACAGGAAGATTGCAACAAGAATTCTTTCCACCAAAACTTTTTACAAGGCAGAGGAATATCATCAGCGCTATTTTGAGAAACACAAATTCGCTAAATTTATCTGTAGAGTTTGATATGATTACTTTTATAAATCACCTTTTTCTTAGTTCTATTAGAAAAGAAAGTAAAATGGCAATATCAAGAAAAAAAAGAAGCAATAAAAGATTAAGGATTTTATCAAGAAGAAAGAAAAGAAAGTTGAAGAAATGATTTATCTCTCGGTTTGGGTGTTTTAGATGAAAGCCAAAAGTCATGAAGAAACTTTAGAAGACGAGAAAACGAAGAATTTGTTTTACGAGGTAGTTAAGCGACAACCTATTGAGGAATTAACAAACAAAGGAAAGGATTATTGTGAAGGGTGTGGGAAGTTCAGGGTTGTGATGGAATGGGTGTACAAAATGCTCTGCACCGAATGTATTAAAAACGAGTTAATGGAGATATACTTAGAGGAAAGAAAAGGACAGATGGGAAATACGATTGTATCATCCAAAATATTATAAATCAAAATAAATTCCTTTTTTCATGAAATTCATGTATTGGATATTGTTAATTGTGCTGATTGTTGCAGGAATAATGTTCTTTTCTAATTCTGGGAATCCAACTGGCTCTTCGATCTCATCATCTTCAGCTTCTGGAGGAAAGGTAGTCTTCGAGACAACTAAAGGAGACATTGTAATAGAACTAAGTGAAGACATGCCGATAACAACTGGAAACTTCAAGAAACTTGTCAAAAAAGGATTCTACGATGGAACAATCTTTCATAGAGTAATTGCTGGATTCATGATTCAAGGAGGAGATCCAGAAGGAACTGGCAGTGGAGGGCCTGGCTATACAATAGAAGATGAATTTACTAACAATAATAAGAATGATCGAGGCACAATAGCAATGGCGAATGCGGGGCCTAACACAGGGGGCAGCCAATTCTTCATAAACTTGGTTAATAACAATAATCTAGATTCTCTACATCCTGTTTTCGGAATAGTAGTAGAAGGAATGGATGTTGTTGATGCTATTGGAAAAGTTTCAACAGGTCCTGGAGACAGGCCTGATGAGGAAGTAAAAATAATCAAAGCTAAAATTATCTAAAATTTAAAATGGGGTGTTAAATGACTCTTGAAATATTTGCCGTAATAATCGCAGTCTTATTGTTGGTAAAGCTTGCAGTCATAGCGATTAATCCTAGAGCATGGATAAAAGTTCCTGAGTTTATCTATGGCGGAGGCAATGTGTCGACAATAATCTTTCTTGTTCTAACAGCAATTGTTGGCTACTACCTTCTACAGGAATTAACGATAGTTCAGATATTTGCAGTAACGCTGTTTGTAACACTTTTAATGGGGCTTGGATTTATTCCTTATCAAGAAAAATTGCTCAAGCTTAGCAAGTATTTTCTGAAAGAGAAACATCCCTTCAGGAAGCATTGGCTCTCTATACTAATCTGGATCGGATTATCAATTTGGGTACTCTGGGCGGTTTTCTTCTGATTTTTTTGTCTTTTACTTTCAAGCAACTAGCTGTTCAACAACCACCTCTAGCCCAGTAACAGCTCTTTCCTCTCCTGTTCTCATATCTGGCTCAAATGGCTTTCCAAGCAAATGCTGAATTCCTTCTATATATCTAACAGCTATCTGAACTCTCTGTTCATCTGTGTAGCCTTCTTTCCCTTTTGAGAATTTTCTTGCATACTCTTTATCGAAAGATTTTGGATTAAGTTCTTCTATCACTCCTCTTGCTAATCTTAATTCTTGATCCCTATAATCCTCTAGATCCCAGAACCTAGAGGAGTCCATTGTCCAAATTTCATCTTGAGAGACAATCTGTCCTTTTGTATTAATCCCATGCTCCGTTTTTGTATCTACTGCGATTATCCCCTTACCTTTTAGGTATTGTGAAACTATCCCAAAAGCGACAAGAGAATTATTCCTTATTTCAGCATATTGTTCTGGAGTGCAAATTCGATTTTCAAATAAGTAATCTGGAGTTATAGTTTTATCCTTTTTCTTAGATTTTGTTGAAGGAGTGTCCATAACAAAAGGTAATTTACAATTTGCTGTTAATCCCTCTGGAAGGATATGTCCTCCGAAATTTCTAATCCCTTTATTTAAATATTGGTTTCCCATATTTGTATCTGTTGTGCTAGTAGCCATGTAAGCTCTTAACACATTCTCAAAAGGAATTTGCGTTAAGTTTTCTGCGGCAATTACAATAGAATTGTCTGCTAATCCAACAACGTCAAATTGAGATGTTCCTAAAGCGTCTACAAGCATTCTTCTCATGTAGTCATGATTTGCTGCAATAATCTGATCTTTAAATGGAATCTCTCCTCTGACGATATCATGTGTTGAAATACTTTCTGTCCTCACCATTATCCTTAGTGGGATGCCCTCTCTTGTTTCTAGAGGAGGATTTTCAAATTTTACTAGGTTTCCTGTTGACTTGTCAATATAACTTCCCTCTCCCCCATAAATCGAATCAGAAACTTTTCCTTGTTCTGCTACATACCCTTTCAAGCGCGGAATAGCCCCCGTATCAAGTAACTCTTGCGTTAAGACTAAACCACCCTTTTGCTGCATGCACACTTCAACTAGCTTTCTCGCTTGATCTTTATCTAAAAGAGCCATTTTATTACCGATACAGGAAATTATTTAATCTTTTTCTTTTCTTTAAAATCGAGGGCGGCAGAATTAACACAGTATCTTAATCCAGTGGGTGCAGGACCATCATCAAAAATATGTCCGAGATGGCCTCCACAGTTCTCACAAAGAAGTTCTGTTCTGTTCATACCAAAATTGTGGTCTGGTTTTGCGTCTATACTATTCTTTTTTATGGGTTTCGTGAAGCTTGGCCAACCTGTGCCAGAATCAAATTTATCTTCTGAAGAAAATAGCTCCTTTCCACAACCAGCACAAACATATGTTCCTTTCTTCTTATTATGCAGATATTTCCCTGTAAATGCGGGTTCTGTTCCCTTCTCCTTCAGAATTTTATATTGCTCAGAAGTAAGCTGCTTTTTCCTTCCCTCTTTTTTTCCTTGTTTTTTCATTTCCGTGGTTGCATTTTTCCTTTTATTATAATAAAAGCAATAAATAAAAACCTTTTTAAACAATAATCTCTAAGAGAATTTATGGATCTTAAATGGGATGACCCTAGAACAAGAAAGTTTGTGACTAATGTTGGTTTAATAACAAGCTATGGTAAATATGGTCAGAATATAATGGCGGCAGAATGGACTCATCATATTTCTTATTCTCCTGCTTTGATTGTTGCTTGTATTCATCCAAGTGATGCTACAGCTACTAATATTGAGGAAACAAAAGAATTTGGGGTTAATCTTGCTGCTGTTGGTCAAAATGTTCTATCGAGCGTTGCTGGAGGTTCAACAGGAAAGGAAGTTGATAAAATTAAAGTTTTGGAGGAACTTGGCATTAAGTTCTATGAAGCTAAGAATATCAAGCCTTTAATGGTTAAGGGTGCAGCAATGAATGCTGAGTGCAAGCTTCTTAAGGCAATACCTTTGGGAGATCATACAATGTTTATTGGAGAAGTTGTTGAGATTTCTGCTATTGATAAGGATCCTACTGAGGGTCCTATTGTGTATCATGACGGAAATTATTGGAAATTTGGTGGCAAGATACAGGAACCTTCAGAAAAAGAGCTTGAAGAAATAAAAAGGCTTGTCGAGAATTATAAGAAAGGTTAATTTGGTAGGCCAGGTTTTTGGGGTACGAACAGAGGGTTTATTCCTAGTTGGCCACTTGAACCCATTGATTCAAGCAACATAGCTTCCATTAATTGTCCTGATAGCCTTACCTCTAAGGGTTCTCTTGCAACCATATAATTTAATTCCACAATCCATCCTGTTGCAATATTATGAAGTAATGTCTCACTATAATTTGGAATACTCTTAATCGCTTTCTCATCTGGAAACTCTTGGTAAATAAAATTAATAACTCTCTGCATTTGGTCTACACGGTATTCGCCTGTACTTACGATAAGAGATCTTGAATGTGATGTTTGTTCTTCAACTAGAAGATCCATTGTATCTTTGTTTGGTGGTCTACCCTCTTCTAACTTTAAAGCCGCAGTCCATTCCCTGCCATAGCTATCCTTCTCACCTTTTCCTCTAGAAAGGACTCTATCTATATCTTCCATTGTTACTTCTGGAGTAATTATCTCTTTTGGAATAGATCCATAAACCATATTTATGTAGCTTAACTTAGTATTGCTCCATCTTCTTCTGGAAGTAACAAAGATTTCCAATTTCCTCACTAGATTTTCATCTCTATCTCTAAAATGATCTTGGATCTCTTCAGAATAACCAGAAAGACTCTGCCTTATGTAATCCTCGCCTGTCCGTATCTGATCTGATTCCGGAATATCAACCTCTCTACTCCAAACTTTCTCGCCTTCTTGCAAAATGTAATCAAAAACAGCCTCTGGTGATGGTTCTGTAATGCGGATTAGTACTACTGCTTCAGTACTTTTTTGACTTCTTGTTGAAAAGGAATACACATTGCCTGGTATAACTGTTTTGTAATTCTTCTTTGACATTTTGATCCCCTTTCTTGCATGCATGGAAAACAATAAAAACCTTTCTAAATCAACTCTTAGATGAGGCTTCAAATCAAAAAGAAGGAAATAAAAGCAGAGCTTTGCGAAGGCCTTTCATCTGTAATTGGTTTCATGTTTCATTTTTCTCCACATCATGCAAAGGTTCTTTCCTTTAAAGAGGAACAGAAAATTTCCTTACACATGCTCTTTGTATTCTTTCCTTTACTTGCTATTTTTCTCGACTCTAGAAAAAAAGTAGTTGATATTAAGAAACTTAAGCCATTTACTTTTTACACTTCCCCGAAAAAGGCAAAATATGTGGTTGAAATCCCACTTTCTCTGGTTAGTGGCCTTAGACTCTCTATCGGCGATAAAATAAAATTTATAAGTTAGTCTTTCTATAGGTGTTAATGGTAAAGAAGGATGAATTGAAATGCACTCAATGCGGCAAGAAATTCAAAACACTTCCATTTAGATGTAAATTTTGTGAGCTTCAGTTCTGCGGAGAGCATCGTTTGCCAGAAGATCATAACTGTGTTGGCCTTGAAATGAGGAAGGCAAGCCTTAAGGAGAGAATTTCAAGAGGCGAGAAACTAACTTATGAGCCAAAAGTCAGGAAAGAGATTAAGGTTAAGTTTGAAGAGCCTGAATCTCATGTCGGGCCTAGAGATCTAACAGCTCCTTTGCTTAAAAGTCCTATTGCGATTATTGGAATAGTCATTGCTGTCCTTGTGTTTATTGGAATTCTTGTTATTTTGTTGAAGTAGAATACTCTCTACCTCTACCATCATCAAACAATGAGGCAATTATCTATAATCCTTTCTCAATTAGCTAAACTTTATAAATTTCTTTTTCTCATAGAAGGCATCAAGAGCTACGGGCCCGTAGCTCAGTCTGGTAGAGCACTGGGCTTTTAACCCAGGTGTCGCGGGTTCAAATCCCGTCGGGCCCATTTTTGGAAAAAGCAAAAGTTT
>JACZVS010000093.1 GCA_022572525.1 Nanobdellota archaeon | reverse complement strand
AATTAATAATAGTAGAGGGAAGAGCAGATGTTCTCAATTTGTTAAGATGTGGAATAAAGAATGTTGTTGCTCTTAACGGCACATCTGTCCCTGAAACAGTAAAAGAGTTGTGCAATGGAAAAATAGCAACATTATTCGTAGATGGAGACAGAGGAGGTGAATTGATCTCAAAAGATGTCTCAAGCAGTTGTAAATTAGAATACATTGCGAGAGCTCCTGACGGGAAAGAAGTAGAGGAACTAACAAAGAAAGAGATCATAAAAGCCTTAAGGGATAAAGTTGGAGTTGGGGAGAGGGGAAGTATAGAAAGATCTAAGTTCAGAACAAGAGAAGTGAGAGGAGATAAGTATGTAGAGGTTTCTCAAGAGCGTTACAGAGGAAGGTCATCAGGAAGAAGCCCGCATAGAAGAACATGGGCAGAAAGGGAAATGGAAAGATCTCCAGAGCTTACAAAGAGAGAAGAGGAAGTTCTTACAAAGATGCAGGAAGAAATAGTCGGCTCAAGAGGAGCATATTTACTCGATAACAATCTTGAGATTCTCGGAAAAGTCCCATTAAGCGAGCTTGCACCAACATTAAGAGACATTAAGGCTTATGCAATTGTTGCTGATGGTATTATAACAAGCCAGATAGCATCTGCAGCAGAGCTTTCAGGAGTAGGAATCTTAATTGCAAAAGAGTTTGTAAAAAAGGGGAACTTCAAGGCGCTAACCTTCGACCAGCTTGCAAGAGTTTGAAATCAGAAAAGATTTAAAAGTTCCTTTTCTTTATTCTTTTTATCTTTTGAGAGAGAAATGGAAAGAAAGAGGCTTATAATATTAATTTCGGTTATCGTCATAGCAATAATAATTATTTCAACACTCTTTTATTTCTTTGTCTATACAAAAAAATGTAATAGTGAAGAATGTTTTTTGACCGCATTAAGAAAATGCGAAAGAGTGCAATATACCACAATCAGTGAAGGGAACATTTGGCATTACAAAATACAGAATTTGTTTGGCTTCTCAAAGAGAACATGCACAGTGAATGTCAAGAATGTCAAGATAGAAAGTGAACTGCCATTAGCAAGAAATATAGAAGGTAAGAGCATGTCTTGCAAAATTACAGCAGAATTAGCAGGAAGATTCATACAAATCCAGTCAAAGCTTGAGTTCTGTTCAGGGCCACTGAAAGAATCTTTACAAGACTTGCTGATAGATCAGCTCTACACTTATATCATCCAACAGATAGGACCTCTGGCAGAAGAGATCAAGAGGGCTTAAAGAGGGTTTTAGAACCTTAAAAATCTATTGTGGCACTTAACAAATCTTATCCAGCAAGTCCTCTTCCTTCATCAGATTCCGAAGTAGTTTCTACTTTAGGTTGCTTGGGTAATCCCTTTCTCTTGCTTTCTTTTTCCATTGCTTTAACATGCTCTACCATCATTCTTGTAAAATTTATTGTGGTTGCATGGGTCAATATAATTCTTGCAATGGGGGTGGTATTTTGATCCAAGAAGACTAGTTCAGAAAGTACCGTTTTGGTTTCCCCTCCTTTATTATTCTTTACAACAGATGTCCTGAGTACAACTCCCGTATTTTGTGCAAATAAAGGTTTAGTTTTAGACAAATCAAGATTTACTTTATCCATTCTTTTCCCCTCCTTTAAAAGACATAGTAGCCTTTTATTTTTATATCTTAGCCTTGTCAGATTTCTGAAAAGTCCTTAATTATCTCAAGTAGCTCTTTGCCATATTTTACTAATTTTACTTCACCAATACCTACTATTTGCAACATCTCATTTTCCGTTTTTGGCTTATTACTTGCAAGCTCATGAAGAGTATCATTACGAAATATCACAAATGAAGAAACATGTTCCTTTCTGCATTTATTCCATCTCCATTTACGTAAAACCTCAAATAACTTCTCATCCTCCTCATTCATGATTGGTGTTTTACTCAAATCTAATTTTGTGTAAATGGAAACCTTCTTTGTAATCAATCTAAACAATAGAACGCGAATGCCTAAAACATTTTTTAGATACAGCATTGTTTTTCTCTGATGAGGGTGTATTTTCTCATCATTTAATTTTACCTCCACAAAAGAATAGTTATTTGATTTTGGGTGCCAAACAAAAAAATCAGGAGTACCATGATTAGTACTACAATAGGTAGTAAGCTTTGAAAAATTCTTATTACCTACTAAAT
>JACZVS010000013.1 GCA_022572525.1 Nanobdellota archaeon | reverse complement strand
TTGTAAGGGGTTTTCTACATTTTGGGCAGATTCCATTTAATTTTTTAGTTTCTTTTGGAGAGCATGAGAAATTACAATTTCTATGACCATCCCAGTGATACTTTCCATAAGATGGTGGAGTTTCAATTGTCGCTTTGACCCCCTGACCAGTTCTTATCCCTTTGATAATATTATCATAACTCAATTCTTTGAGTTCAAAGATTGTTGATTCTCTTCCGATTCGCCAAGGCCAAAATGAATGCGCATCACTAAAACTAACAATATTTACTTTTTCCTTAAAACGCCACAACATTGATGGATCTGCCGACATTCCAGACTCTATTGCATAAATCTTATCTGTTTGATCTCCAAAGCATTCTGCAAGAGAATCAAATCCTGACTTGCTTCCAAATAATCCAAACCAAGGAGTCATACAATGTGCAGGAATAATTTCAATCTTTTCATCAATTTCTTTTAAATCTTTTACAAGTTGCCTACACGTAATTCCAAAGATTGGTCTACCATCGTAGTCTAAACGGCCTTTGCTTCCTAAGTGTTTTGTAATCTTGTCTGCAATTTCTGTATTCGGTGCAAAAATCAAAAGATGAACAGCCCTTCTCTTCCCATCTTGAGAGAACATCAAACTAATTTCTGTTTGCCACAAAAATGCAAATCCATTCTTTGTTCTCAATATTCCCTTTTCATCCTCTGTCAGCTTTTCATCAATTTCTTTTCTGTGTAATGGATGTTGAAAATCCCCGACTCCAAGTAAGTTTAAGCCTTTTATTCTGCCATACTTTTCAAGATTATCAATACTCAGGTATTTTGAAGTTGCTCTAGCATGCTTAGAATGTATTTGTAAGTCTGCAATTATTTCCATTTAAACATTAAAACAAAATAGATTATATAACTTATTATTTTAAATTTATACTAACTTGGTAAATAAAAACTTAGCGGAAATCAAAATCGAAAGGTATTTATACTAAAACACCATAAAATTTTTAAAGATTTTAACAAATCTGAAATTAAAAAGAGGATAAGTAAATAAAATATAAAATGGCTGCAAGAAAAAAGAGGAAAACTGCAAAGAAAAAAACTACTCGAAAAAAGAGAAGAAGATAAATTTTTATTTTTAGACCCTTCCCTTTTTATTTTTTCTTTAGTTTATTTTTGGATTTCTTAGTATGGTTTCTCAACTTAGTTTAAGCAATTTTCCCCTTATTACTTAAGGAAGAGGAAAGATTTTTATATCATAATTTCCATAAATTAATATGGTAGATGCAAACTTATTAGTTACATATGATTCTTCCCGTGGTGGAAAAGCAAAGGAAGAAGTAGAAGCATGCCTCAAGGAAGCCGGAGCAAAAGCAAGATTCTTAAAGAGTGATGTTACAGGTCTTTTCCAACTGAATGTAAAAGACCCTAAAGTAGTTGTCAAGAAACTTGTTAAATCTTGTAAATCAGATCCTGACAAGTTTAAACTAACTTATCACTATGTTCCAATAGATAAGTGGGTTAAGAGTGATGTTAAGAAAATGCAGGAAGTAACAAAAAAGTTTGGAGAGAAGATTAAGAAAGAGGAAAAGTGGAAACTGAATTTACACAAGAGGCATTACGAAGGAGATAGCAGGGAGTTAATTACGAAACTTACAGATCCTATTGATAAACCAAATGTTGATTTAAGTGATCCAGACAAGATCGTGCAAGTAGAGATTGTTGGAGCAAAAGCAGGAATTGCATTGCTTGGAAAAGATGAGTTGCTTGAGGTTACAAAGATAAAGGGGTAAGGGTTAAAGGCTAGAGTTATTGTTGGAGTAAATGAAACTTGAAAAAGGACTTGTCCATATTTATACTGGGGAGGGAAAAGGTAAAACAACTTCTGCTCTTGGTTTAGCATTGAGGGCAATTAAATCTGGACTGAAAGTTTATCTGATTCAGTTTATGAAGGGGGATACAGAAGAGAAAACAGTTAAGCAACTTAATTTAACGAATTTCCAATATTTTGGTCATAAAAGAAATCCTGGAAAATGGAAATGGGTTTACAAAGGAAAAGTTGGTGAAGAAGACAAGCAGATTGCGGCAGAAGGTTTAAGGTTTGCTGAGCAAACAATTACAGAAGGAAAGTATGATGTTGTTATACTTGATGAGGTTATAATTGCAGTTTGGTTTGGTTTGCTGAAAGAAGAAGACCTTTTAAATTTAATAAAGAAAAAACCAGTAAACGTTGAACTCATACTAACTGGAAGAAGAGCATCTCAAAAACTAATCGGGGTAGCAGATTATGTTTCAGATGTTACAAAAGTAAAACATCCTTATGATAAAGGAATCATTGCAAGGGAGGGGATTGATTATTAAGATGAAAGATCTTCCAATAAGTGAGATTACGCTGAGAAAATATGAGAAGCCGTCTTCGCAAGATGAAAGAGAACTTGTGAGAAAACTCTGCTTAAGCCTTGGCTTGCTTCAACCAGGAGATGGCAGAGACATTGTTGTTGATATTTTAATGGCCTTAATGCAATCGAGTAAGCAGAGAAAAGCATTAAGTCTAGAGGAGTTAAAGGAGGACAGTAGAAAGCTTCGGGAGAAGTACAATCTGGAAATTAAAGGCCTTGCGGACTCTAATGTTAGGAGACAATTAAAGAAGCTGAGGGACATTCTGTTAGTAGAAAAATTTAAGAACTCTTATAGGATAAGTGAATTTTCAACACTTGAGAGAATCTTTTCAGAAAAAGTTGAAAAGTTTTATCTCGCTACAATCCTTGAGAGGATTAAAGAATATTTAAATGAATTAGAAAATAAAAAGTGAGACAAGTATTAATTAAAAATGGAAAACGAAAAAATTATCGAAGCTCTCAAAAAACTCCAATCAGAGAAAAGGAAGTTTCCACAAAGCATAGATTTAGTTGTTACTCTTAAAGGAATTGATGTTAAAAAAGTAAGTATTGATTTCTTTATTACTCTTTCATACAAATCAAAGGAAAAGAGGGTTTGCCTTTTTGCAGAAAAATCCGTTCCGCAAGCAGAAAAAATCTTTGGTAAAGTTGTACTGAAGGAAAACTTCTCAACATATGATAAAAAAGCTTCCAAGAATCTGGCAAAGGAGTTTGATTTTTTTGTTTCTCAGGCTCCTGTAATGGCTAGTGTTGCTTCTTCTTTCGGTAAAATTCTCGGGCCAGCGGGAAAAATGCCGTCTCCAGCAACAGGAAGTGTATTAACAAAATTAGATGAGCGCTCTTTAACTGAATTATCAGAGAGGCTTAAAAAAACAGTAAGGCTTAGAACATCAAAAAGTGATTCTTCCTTAAAATTATCAGTTGGAAATCAAAACATGTCGGAGGAAGAGATTGTCGCGAATATTAAATCAGCTGTAGAAAGCATTGTAAAGAATCTGCCAAAAGGAGAAGAAAATGTAAGGAGTATTTTAATTAAGACAACGATGGGTAAGCCAATAAGGCTCGAATTGAAATGAGAATGAAAATCGGAGTGCAAAGGAAAAAGGAAAATGGTGGAAGGCAAGTTTCCACGAAAAAAATGGAAGTGATAGAAAGTCTTTCAAACAATCTTGAAAAGTATAATACATTAATAATAACATCTATATCTGGAATGCCGTCATTTCTTCTCCAGAGAATTAGGAGGGATTTGAAAGATAAGGCAATAGTGAGGATTGTAAAAAGAAGAGTTTTGCTTAAGCTGTTTGAGGAAGAAGTAAAAAAAGATGAAAGGTTTTCTAAGTTAGCTGATTTTTGTAGTAAGTTGAAAGATAGTTGCGCAATAATATTTTCTGATGAAGACATTTTCTCATTAGTTAAGACTCTCCAAGAAAAGAAAGAAAAGAAGAAGGCAAAATCAGGGGAGGCTAGAGATGACATTGTAATAGAAGCAGGCAATACGGGCTTAATGCCCGGCCCAATCTTAACAGAACTTTCGGATGCCGGAATAAAAGCGGGCTTGGAAAAAGGAAAAGTCGTGATAAAAGCAGACTTTGAAATTAAAAAGGGACAAATGATTAGTGAAGCTTTGGCAAACGCCATGGGAAAATTAAATATTTTACCAATTACAGCAAGACTTTTACCTCTGGTTGCTTATGACAAGAAAGCTGATCTTTTGTTTAGCACAGAAGATCTCGTTATAGATGTAGAGCTGCAATTAAAAAAGCTTAAGGAAGCTTACATAAATGCACTCAACTTAATCCTTGAAGTTAAGTACTTCATAAAAGAATCAACTCCTTTGTTCTTACAAGAAGCATATAATCAAGCTTCCCATTTAGCTAGGGAAGCAGGCATTGTAACCAAAGATAATATCAAGGATTTTTTAATTGAGGCCCATAATCAAGCCTCTGTGATTAACAAAAAACTTTAAAAACAATCCTATCTAAACAAAGCTAACTAAGGGAAGGGAGAAGAAAAATGGAATACGTTTATGCGGCACTCATGTTGCACAAAGCTGGGAAAAAAGTAGATGGCGAAGGCATCAAGAAAGTTGTAGAAGCTGCAGGCATACAGCCAGATGAGGCTAAGATTAAAGCCCTTGTGGCTTCACTTGACGGAGTTGATATTGGAAAAACACTTGATGAAGCAAAGGCAATGCGAACACAAGCACCGCCAGCGCCAGCAGAAGTAGGCAAGAAGGAAGCAAAAAAAGAATCTAAAGAAGAAAAAGAGGAACATAAAGAAGAAGCTGCAGAAGGGCTTTCCGCATTGTTCTCATAAGTAAGTATAAAAATACTTTTTCTATGCATATTTATGGCAAGTTTACTGTTGATCGGAATCTTGTTAAGCATTCTTCCCTTTGGAGAATTAAGAACGGGTATTCCTTTCCTTATCTCTTTCGGATTTGATCCGGTGTTAGCATTTATTATCTGTACTGCTGCAAATATTGCAATAATTCCCATACTCTTTCTTTTTTTTGATTATTTACATTCTGGTCTTATGCGCTTTGCATTTTACAGAAAAGGATTTGCTTTTGCTTTGAGAAGATTGAGAAAGAAAGAGGAGAAAATGCGAAAGAGTATCGAGAGTTATGGTCTTATTGCTCTCGCAGTTTTTACTGCAATTCCTCTTCCATTTACAGGCGCTTATACAGCAATAATTTTTGCTTGGCTTCTTGGTGTTGAGAGAAAAAGAGCAGCGGCCTTTATCGCTGCCGGAGTTTTGATTGCCGGAATTCTTGTCACTCTAGCCTCTGTTGGAATTATTCATCTTTTTAAGATCTTTTAGAGTTCCTTCTCCCACTTTTTCTCTTCCTTCCAGTCTTAAAAAGCTTCAGAACTTCTTTAAAGTCAGAGTAGACTGGAACTTCCTTTATCTTGAAAATCTTTGTAGTCAAAATCCAGATTCCAACTACAAATATGGTAGAGCCAAAAACCCAGAATGAAAGATGTATTTGATTGAATGCATGACTTCCCATTCCGAATAGGATTAATACAAGTATGACTATTCTGAGAATGTTTAATGTCAATAGGGAAGCTGCGCTGAAAATAAATACCTTAATTCTCGTGGCTATGCTTAAGCCTTTTGTTGTTAAATTAAGTATGGCAAGCAAGTAATAAGCAGCTCCTGCAACGCACGCATTAACTATGACTATGATATAGTTCGAGTAATAGAATAAACTTCCATCAATTCTTATTGGGTAAAAAAGCTTGATTAGCCAGAAGCTAGGGTAAACAGTGAGGGGGGTAAAGATAAAGTATATTATTGCAAGAGAGTTTACAGATAGTAGGATTGCTAAAAGCAGTCTAAAAGCCAAGCCATAAAGGTATCTTGTTGTTGGCTCTTTTTTCTTCATGGGCTTTATCAGAGAAAATAATTTAAATACATTGTCTTTCCGCATCAAATGACAACTTTAACAAAAAATGAATTACTTATTTCTGGACTTTTCTTAATTTTGTTTCTAGTACTGATTTTGTTGCCTTCTCTTGATCTTTCTATCATCTCTCAAGTGAGTTCTATCCGAAACAGTTCTTTCGATTCTTTTATGTTGTTGTTTAGCAATATTAGTTGGGGCTTAGTTGTTTTTTTTGTTGCCACCGCAATCTTTTTTTACAAAAAGAGTAAGAGAAAATGGATTCCCCCGCTTTGGCTTAGCTTTGTGCTTTCTACCGCCATCATCCTCTTGCTCAAGATTCTTATTCTTAGAGAAAGACCTTTCATGCTTTTTGGCCTTGAGTCTGTAAAGGAATTCGCCTTTTGGGACTCATCATTTCCTAGTTGGAGTGTTGCAATGGCCTTTGCCGCTTTTCCAACAATAAGTAAAGAATTTTCTAGCTTGAAGTTTCTTTGGGTTGTGTTTGCCATTCTAATAGCTTTTTTTAGAATATATTTTGCATATCATTTTGTAAGTGACATTATTGCAGGAGCTTTGATTGGTTACTTTTCAGGCCTTATTTTTCTAAGGCTGTTTGAGAAAAAGAAAATGGGCGAATAAAAGAATAGTAATCTTTTTATTGTGGTTATTGTCTTGTTTAATCAAAAGAAAATAAGGAAAAAGAGGAAAAATGTTTCACGAAGGTGCTTTTATTTTGTTACGGCAGAGGATAATCGAGATTCTCTCAGCCCCATTTGAGATTAAGGAAATGCTCTTTATTCTTCTTCCATTACTTGTAATTTTAATTGTAATTGAATTGTACTTTGGCAAATACAGATATGAGAAAATGGGGTGGAACACAGCAGTTGGCAATAGCCTTGTTCTTTTCTTTGTTGGGATGAACTTGCTGAACTTTCTTTATGGGCAAGGACTTTTCCTTCAAGAGCAGCCTAAAACTACTCTTGCCTTTATTGTGGTTGTAGAAAGCCTCTTCCTGTTGTTTATTAATTTCTTCCATATCTTTCCGCAAGAAATTACCTTCGGAATCTCCTCTCCTTTAATTCTGAATTTTTTTGGAGCAGCGAGTATTATAATGGTTTACTCCTCTGTGCCGTTTGATTATTTTACTCTTGCCGCCTTCCTCGTGATTTTTATCGGTCTTTTCCTATTAATTAGATTTCTTCAGTCTATGGAAATTCCCGCTATCCCAAAAGTAAAAATAGAGGGAGAAGCTGTTCCCGCTCCAGAAGAATCTGCGTAAACCTCTAAAGTTCTTACCTAGAATTGGTGAAAAGAAGTTCTCTCAAAGCGAAAAGTTTAAAAAGTCTAAACTTTAGAATGATAACAGGTTAAGGGAAAATGCGGAATATCTTAATGCTTGGTTTGGCTTTGTTTATAGCCCTATCTATTTCTGTAGTTGGAGTTAGTGCTGATCATGTTTTAATGATAGGTGGATTTAATAATCCTCCAGCAGGTGATCATAATACAGCAGTTTCTGGTGATTTTACAATAGATAATAGTGGGAACGATCCAATAACAAACATATTCTTTGATGCTACTGCTTTAACTGGTCCCGGTATTGATATTCCTTCAAGTAGGATAACTTTTAATCCAGATTCTGTTGCAAGCTTAGCGTCTGGAGATCAGGATCTAATAGGATTTTCCATAAGCATTCCTAAATTTCAAGCTCCTGGAACATATGTTGGAACGATAACTGCAGAAGGAACAATTGATGAAGGTACTGGTGGAGAGCAAGATTCAGATGATTTCGTTGTAACACTTACAGTTAATTCAAACCCCTCTTTTACTGTAAATCCTGATCCTTTAGAGTTGGAAGAGGAAAGAGAAAAGTCGGTAAGTAAGTTTATAACAATACAAAATACAGGCAATACTGATCTGACATTTTCCGAATCAGATTTCTCTGTAGATGACCCAACAAAATTCTCTGATGGCGATGAAAATATTACAATCAGTTTCTCCTCTACCGGATTTAACAATCCTGTAAGTCCTGGCATCAGCATAACTGTTACTGTACAAGCAGACATCCCTAATGATATCTTTCTAGATACTTACTCTGGAAGTGTTACTGTTGACTCTGGAGTAGCTTCAGACACATTCACTTTAAGAATAGATATCCGGCCTGAAGAAGTAGGTGATATATGTGAAGATGGCAGAGTAGGGCTTGATCAATTAAATATTGGTGATGTAAGAGATCCAGATGATGGAGATAAATTTAAGCCTCTTGAGGAAATAGAGGTTAGAGTAAGGGTTAATAATGAAGATGACGATGATATGGATGTCGAATTCACAGCTTTCTTAATAGATAGGGAAGATGATGATGTTCTAGATGACGTTGAAAGTATCGCCTCGATCGATGAGGAGGATGATCAGACATTTAAGGAAAAACTTGAAGTTCCAGCAGATATTGAAGATGAGAGCTCAACAAGATACGCTGTATATGTTGTGGCAAATGAAGAAGATGATGAAGACAAGCGTTGTGACTGGAGCGGCCCAGTAAAGATAAAAATAGACAAAGACAAAAATGATGCAGTTGTTGATGAAATTACAGTAGAAGACACCCTTATTTGCGGTGGTTTCAATGAGCTTAGAGCAAGAATAATAAATATTGGAAACAATGATCAAGACAATGTTTTTATAAAATTATTCATTCCTGACTTGGATATAACTTTAACAAGCTCAGATTTTGATTTAGATGATGATGGAGATGACAAGACTATCTCATTTGTGTTAGATATTCTTGATAATATAAAATCCAGAGTTTATTCTGGAAGGATTGAAGTTAGAGATGAAGATGGAGCTATTTTCACAAAAAGTGATGAGAGCATAAAAGGATTTGAAATAAATGTGGAATGCGAAGCTCCAAAAGTAGCAGCATCTCTAATCCTAAGCCAAACAAGCTTTACTTCAAGAGTGGATTCATCTGTTACAACTGTTGTTACTATTACAAATACTGGCGATAATGAACAAAGCTTCACTTTAAGAGTAACTCCAATCGGAACATGGACAGATCCAAGTGAGACTGTCTTTACTTTGGCAGCAGGAGACAGCAGATCAGAAGTGCTAACTTTGGCTGTTCGGCAAGAAGGAAGTCATACTGCAAAGATTGAAGTTCTAGCAGATGGAAATGTAGTTTCTACTCAGACAATCTCTGTTGTGGTAAGTTCTCCATTAGTGGCAGGACAACGAGAAGGCGGAATAACAGCACAAGTTATATCTGCTAGAAATTTCAGAGAACAATTACCTTTACTCATAATAATCGCTGTTCTGGCAATAGCAATAATTGCCCTTATAATCTGGCTTGTAGCTGTCAAAGCCTCTGTCAACAGAGGAGCTAGAGCTACTAGCACTTAGT
>JACZVS010000012.1 GCA_022572525.1 Nanobdellota archaeon | reverse complement strand
TTCCCTGGCTCTAGTTTGTTACCTTTCATACAAGTTCCAGAAGCATCTGCTAATAGTTCTTCAGGAGTTTCGTGCTTATCAGGATCATACTGAACAACTCCGCCAGTGTAACTTACTTTCGGAGCATTAGGACCTTTCATTAATTTACCTAATCTATCAAGATTGATATGTGCTCCTTCTATAGGAGTGTAAGGAAATCCAACAAAAAATTCATCCCCTCCGAATCTACCAACAAAATCTAAAGGTCTTAGTAAGTTTCCAGATACAAATTCGGCAAAGTGTCTTAAAATTTTATCACCTTCTATGTGATCTCCACCCTTATTGTATTGTCCAAAATCATTTAAATCGAGAAGTGCAATAGTCAAAGCAGCCCTACTATCAGATTCATCAGATTCCCTTTGTTTATACGCGTCCCTGTTTGCCGCCTTCATAGTCCTTTTTAAGAAATCACAAATTCCCCTATAATTAGGAATCCCTGTCTGTTCATCCAAAGTAGATAAAGCCTTATAATGATCAACTTGCCCCTCTAAATTTTCCTCTCTTCCTTTAGAAAACTCGAGAGATGTTGCTAACTCTTGAATTTTTTTCACCAAGTCAGCAATACTTTTTCCTTCACTTTCTTGTTCTTGTGTCATTTTCTGTATAATTAAAATATTAGTATCTAATAGTAGTTACAATATAGAGGGCGTATTTTGGCTTTTTAAAGCTTTCGGATTCCCCTCTAAACACAAACGGCTCTTTTAACAACCTTCAAAGATTTCTCGCTCTTGACTTTTTCCTCAAATGAGTTTTTCAGGAATAAGTCAAATTTAGTGAAGCTTCTCTTGACCTTCGTGTATAGCCTTCCTTTCTTAGTGTAAGTAGATCTCCATTTTTTCTTGAAACCTTGGACAGCTTTCTCCATTTTGATAGGCGGCCCTTGCTTTTCCATGTATGCACCAAGTGTCGGATTTTCAACTATGAAGTAGAAATGAGAAACATTTCTTTCAGGGTAGAAAGTCCAGATTTTCCTTCTTAATGAGAATCCCTCTCTTTCAGCTGCTGTAGAAAGAAAATCAAAAAGCTTTCTCATTCTTGAACCAATAATATCTTCTTTGCCTTTTCCTAAATCCAAATGTAAAGTTATCAGATCTTCTTTTTTCTTTAGAGTTTTTCTTAGTTGATCTGCCTTTATTTCCTTCTTTTCAAAGAATTTTAGAGAGGGATTTTTAACGAATTTCTGACACAAATCTATGAATGCGGAAAATTTCCCTTCATCCATGGCAGCGGTCACGTTTCTCTCCTTCTGAACCGGATCTATCAATACCAAGGGGCCGATGAGTTTTGATTCATTCAGGTGGAAGATTATAGCATCTTTGTTGTTGTAGAGTTTCTCTGGATCTATCAAGAGCTTTCCTTTATGTATTTGCTTTTTCCATTTGGCAGCTGCCTTTAAAAAATTCATAAATCCACCATAATGAATAACTAGAATTTCAAGAGCATAACCAGAAAAAGCCCTAACATGACTTTCTGCTCCGTAAATATTATGAGCATAACAGAATGCCTTTGCCAGTCTTATATCATCAGCCACATTTTTCCTCTTTAGATTTTTCTTCACATAAGTCACGTGTAATGGAGAAATATCTGTTATGTTTAAGGAGTCACTTGCTTTCTTGATGTGTAAGATAGGAACTATTTCAAAGAACATATTATTCTTCTTATCAGTGAAATGAAAGTAATCCCTACTGCCATGAACTCTTTTGAAAGGAATCCTTAATTTCTTTAGGTGTGCTGCTAATACATCAGAAATTTCCGTTGTTCTATCAGAATATTTTTTGTAATCAAAGGCAACAAAAACATCAATATCTCTTCGAGGTTTGCTCTTGATGACTGTCCCTTTAGCATCACTTCCTCCAACAATAACTTTAACATCCTTCACTCTACTAAGTTTCTTTACAAGTTCTCTAGTTACAGATGAAACCCTTTTTTCTTCCTCTCGAGAAGGTTTAATCCTCTCAACTACCTCTTTGAATTTCATTGGAATTTAAGTGAAGGGTAATTTTTAACCTTTTACTTTCTTCTTTCTGAGCAAGAATGTTGATGGCAAGTCAATAAAGTACTTGCCTTCTTCGATTTTGTAAACAAGAGGCTCTCCCTTGAAAAGCTTAACAAGATCAAGCTCGAACTTTCCTGGCTTTTTGATTCTGATGCTCTCCAGATTCAGCACAACAGGCATGCTACTATCAAAATCAGGGCCGATAATATCCATAATGTCCTCCACTATCTCTTGCCTTTCAGAAGAACTCAGCTTTTCAGCCTCCTTCTGCATCTCATTAAGATTCTCTTTCTTAATAAAGAAAAAAAACTTACCCCCACAGGTGCAGCCTTTAAGAAGTTCAGGAGCTGCGTCTTCATGCAAATTTCCACATTTTACACATTGATGAGGCATTTATCTTCTCTCCAACATAAGTTGAATTTTATTAGGATCTTTTCTCACCTCTCTTATAATTGATGCTGGGCCGATGATTGTCATTGAATCACTTTCTCCTATAAGCATCTTGGCAAGACCTCTTTTCATATTATCAAATGGATTATCAGAGATTTTTGGAGACAGAACAGCAAGCTCTATTCCCTTAAATCCTTTAACACTTCCAACTAATGCCATTGTATCTTCTATCAACCTAGTTTCCTCTTCTATTCTCAGCTTGCCTTGTAAAAGAACTATTTTGTTGGCTAGAATCATCTTAAGCAGTTTTCTAATCCTTTCAACAGTATTCAAATTCGCTATTTCTGTATAAGGGATGAATTGAAGTGTAAGTGACTTTAGACTTTTGGGTTTCATTTTGGTGAAGCTTTTCCTAAAAGGTTCATTTTGATAACTTATAAAGGCTTTCATAAAATTCCTCTATATTTTTTCCATGCTTAGCTGATATGCCAACAACATCATATTCAGGGAAGGCTGCTTCGACTCTCTTAACATTTGCTCTCTTCAAGTCTGTTTTATTAGCAGCTATTAAAACAGGTAATTTTCTTGCTATAAGATTACCGATAATTGTGATATTAACTTGACTGTAAGGATTTTGAGCAGCATCTAATACAACAACAACAGCATCAACATCATCAAGCCACTTAATGCTCTCGATAACTCCTTTAGTTGCCTCTTTTGCTCTTTTTTTTGCATCTTTTTCCTTTAAGCCGTGCTTCATAAAGTCTTCAAAGTCAATTTTAGTCGCTATTCCAGGAGTGTCAATTATCTTGAAAGTCATATTCCTCCCTTTATGCTCAAATTTTAATTGCTCAGCCATCTGAACTTTTGTAGTTTCATGAGGAATTTTTGAAACTTTTCCGAGCTCTTCTCCTGTAAAATCTTTGCAGATTCTGTTGGCCAAAGTAGTCTTGCCACCATTTGGGGGGCCATAAAATCCAATAGCCATATTGGTTCTGCCACCAAATAAGCCTGCGAATATCCTCGAAAAAAAGTTTGTTATTATTTTAATGACCATCTTTTGCTGTCCTCTTTCTATTTCCTTAGAGCTCAAAAACTTATTAAATGTTTCGCATCTCAGAACTTCGTCCAGGCATGGATTGCTATTTTCTTGCTAATGAAATTCTTATTTAGATCAAGCCCTGCAATCACTCTTTCACTTACAAAAATATCTTTTTCTGGCAGACCAGAAGGAGCTTTGCAAGCTTTGTTAAGATCACAAACAGTGATATTTCCATCCAACTGTCTCTTTTTAAGCTCACGTTTCACAAAATAGTAGATTTCTTTATCATCTACTTTATCCTCAGTCAAAACTCTTTCGCTTAAAGTATCATTTCTCTCAATCTCATCAAGAAGAACATTAATTGGTTTGTAAACTTCCTTTTCAAGCGAAGTTCTTTGGACATATGAAGGCAAGGTAACGAAATAGACAAAGCCAAGTAAAAGAATAGCAGCGAGTCCTGCTTCTAAAATTCTGATAAATCCCTTTCTTTCCATCTTCATTCACCAAATTCTTACATTAACACTAACTTGCTTTACATCTTTTTCTTCTAGCATATTAACAGTAAACTCTCGAGCAAAAACATCTCTTCTTGGGGGTGGTTTCTTTTTCTCCATTCCAAAAGCATAACTTCCGTCAGAATAACTGATGTTTATAGAGAAATCACTCGTGCTAGGCAAAAACCATTTCTCCTTCAAGCCACCATAATCAGCATTATAAGCAGTTTCTAGCTGGCGTAGTTTACTAAATGAAAACAAAGTCTCTGTTCTCGGTGCACTGAATATTACTTTGTCCTCTAGAACTTGCACGCAAGTTCCCCCGGGAGGTGTGCGAGTAAAGGTTTCATCAAAAGAGAAGAGGATGGTATAAAGAAATGGATCTCTGTCCCCTATTTCAAAAGTATCACTATTTATATCAAAAGGAATAGCCTCTCCCGTAGATTTCTTGATAAACACATTATCAACACTTAATTTACCTGGGCCTATATCTAAAGGATGAGTAATTATAAAGCAAGGAAAATTTGATGGATCATTTAATATACTCTCACTTATCTTAAAAGGAATCTTAGCCAGAGCAATAGTTCCATCCTTTCTTAAGCCCTCTTCAACTATGTCCAGTAAGACATTGCTAAGAGTTGGCTCTCTAACTGGCTTGATGAAAAGGAAAATTGCTGCAACTATGCCTATGAAGATTGTAAAGCTAACTATAACTTCTACATGTGAAATGCCTCTTTTTTTCATTCTTCTTTCCTTCTTTTTTTCTTTCTTTCTACTTTCTAAGCTGCTGGAATTGTTTTAAGAGCATGAGCAGCAGTAACAATGAGATAAGCTAATACTACAAGAATTACAGAATGTTTTATTCCTGGCAAGATTCTTCCTTCAGAAAGCTGGCCTATGACAAGACCTGTAAAGATACTCTGCATGATTATCAACGAAAAGAGGGCATTATTGATAAACTTGGTACTATCAGTTGTTCCACTAAATTCTCCTCCTGAAAGCTCTGAAACTTTTTGTATCTCAGGCAACAGCCAAAGCTGTAAAATAAGCATAATTGCGATAAACATTAAAAAGATCATATAACCTTGAACTATTTGGTTGTATACAATGCTTCTCCTTTCCTTTTTAATATCTTCAACCTCACTTACACTTTTAGCAACACTATCTAGTGTAGATCCAATTTCTCCTCCAGATTCTTCTGCTTCAATTATAATATTGACACTTCTGCTAACAATCTTGTTCTTAGTGTCCTCTGCAAATGTTGTTAAAGATTTTCTAAAAGAAATTCCTAGAGAAATTTGATTTGCAAGCTTCTTTATGTAAGGAGACAAGCTGCCATAATCTCTTTCAGCAACATTTAGAACGCTCTTCGGAATAGGAATACCAGATGCAACTCCTTCGGCGAGATCTCGAGAAAATTCAAGAAACATCTCTTCCTTCTCCTTCTCCCTTCCCATCTCCACTAAGAAGCTAGTAAAAAAAGGTAAAGCACCAATAACAGCGACTATGCCGAGAAGAAAGAAGAAAAATCTGGTTTCTCCAATTGAAAGAAGATAGAAGTCTACAGCTAGCAAGACAGCTGCTGCTCCAATACCAAAATAATGTCTTGTTGCTATTTCCATTTTTTCCTTCTTTTATTTTTGTTTTTTGGTGAAGCTTTTTTTAAAAAAGGTTCATTCAGAGGGTTGAACTATTTTCATGAATATTATAAATGCGACATTTAACAAAAAGATTGCAACTAGTCCGATTATACTAAGGGTTTGGAAACTTAGTCCAAAAAGAGTTCCTCCTAGAGGAGCCATAACAGCCAACATAACTCCAAATATCAAGGGAGCTGCAATGAGCAATCCTGTGTAGACATCTGCATAAGTGCCAGCAGCTTCGGCAAACTTTCTCCTGTTTAACTTGTATTCTAACATTGAGTCAGATGACTTCTTCTCTAAGTAGAGCTTCAAATCACCCCCAGTTGCTATGGTTGTTGCCATTCCGTTAAACAAATCTTTAACCTTGTTAGATGGACTTAAGCGTGCCGATTCCTTAAGCGCAGTAGTGAGATCATAGCCATACAAATTTATTTTATTGACAACTTTTCTTGTTTCCTTACTAAACTCCCTATACTCTTTAGTTTCGCTTATAAGTTTGAATATCTTAGTAGGGCCAACTCCACTTCCAGCTATGGCAGACATATGTATAATTGCAAAGGGCAAATCATCATGGATCTTGTTCCTTCTAGAATTAACTTCGAAATTGGGATAATAGTAAGATAAGACGAAAGTTCCTGCAGAGAGTATGAGAGGCCAAGCTATAATATTCTTCACAAACTTAATGAAATTGAAAGAGAGAAATTCAATATTAAATGGAAATGGGCTTAAAACAAGTTTTATACTGAATAAAGAAAAGAAAATTCCAAGAAGGATACCCAGAAAGAATGCGACAAGTGTATTCAAAAAAATTAATGAGACGTAAGAATGGATTAGAATATTAAGTCCAGATTTTCTGATATTAAGAGAGATTTCTTTGAGGCGATGTTTCTGGAGCAATTTGTTGCTGATATTTCTAAAAAAGAGGTTTGCAAACCTTACATAAAAGTTAGGTTGCCTTATTTCAATTTCACCAGTTGGCTTTGCCTTCTTTACTTTTCTCTTCCTTCTAATTATTTTTCGGATAGCTTTTAGAGTTTTTTTATCTGCGATTTCTGTAGCTTTACTTGTTCTCATCAAGAGTTGTTGAGGAGGCCTTGATACTATCCTTTCGACTGCAGCGGCTCCTTTTGCTTCAGAAACAGAAGAAACAGAAATTATCCTGTTGTTTAGCTCACTAAGCCTTGATACAAGGCCCATCTTTGTTTTCTCGAAGATCTTCCCTTCAACTTTTCCTTTCTCTAAGACCTCTAGTTCATTTAGAATTTTGTTTGCCCTTCCAAATAATGGCCTTAAATTTTCCATCTTTACAGTCTTTCAATTTCTTTTTTGAATTTCTCAGCTGTTGAAAGAAACAATCTTCTTAAGCCCTCTTTTTTTCTAACATCTACCTCAAGCTCAAATTTATCATAAAGTTCTTCCATTCTTCCCAAAAGTCTCTTAGCATCTTTAACAACCATCTTATCTTATACCAAATCTTTCAAGTGTTGCTATAGGATTTTTATAGTACATATTGATTACTTCTTGCACTGTTGAGAAATCTGCAATATTTTTGCTGTACAGAGTATAAAGCAATTTCGTGCGTAAAGCAAATTCCTTAAGTAATTCTTGCTGTGAAAGACCATAGCGCTTCATGATTTTTTTGAAAACATGGCTTTCCTTCTTAAAGTAGAATGAATCGTCAGCTGGATTCCAGAAGAAGGGTGTGTTGGTAATTGCAACACCCTCAGGATCTACACTTACGACTTCAATTATTTCTCGCAACTTTCTAGTCTCTTTTTTGCCGGCGATTGCATGGGCCATAACTGCGACTACATCGAGTGTATTCACCAGCGTAGGCGACAAACTGATGGGAGGAGTTTGAAGCCTTTTAATTACAGTATCAACAGAATCAGCATGAATGCTGCTAAGTGAAGGATGTCCTGAGGCCATGCCTTGGAATAAAACATAGGCTTCTTTTCCTCTTACTTCTCCAACAATAACATAATCAGGATTTTGCCTGAAACTTCCTTTCAGAAGATCAAAAAGGCTTACTTCCCCGATTTTTCCAACTCCAAGTCCAGTCCTTGAAACACTTGGTAGCCAATTTTCTCTAGGCAAATTTAACTCTCTTGTGTCTTCTATACTCACAACTCTTGCCTCTGGAGGGATAAAGAAAGCGATCGCATTAAGTAAAGTCGTCTTACCAGATGAAGTCCCTCCCGTAATAAGAATGTTACTCTTGTATTCTATTAAAAGCCAGAAATAAGCTAAAGCTTCTGGAGTTAAAGTTTTAAGCTTTATAAGTTGGATTGGGGTAAAAGGAATCTTTGTGAATTTTCTGATTGTAAATGTAGGACCTTTACTTGTGATGTCTGTTGTGTAAGTGGCATTTACTCTGCTTCCATCAGGGAGTGTTCCATCAAGAATTGGAGATGCATATGACACATAGCGTCCAGATCTTTGAGCAAGCTTTTCAACAAAATTTCCTAATTTCCCGACATCTCTAAAGATGAGATTTGTACGCATATTTCTGTAAAGGCGATGTACAACATATAACGGAGAGTCAATACCATTGCAGCTGATGTCTTCTGTAAAGAAATCTTTCATCATTGGTTCTATCTCGTTAAGGCCGATAAAATTTCTGTAGAGATAATAGAAAATTTTGAAGTAGCTTTCCGTAGTTATATTCAAATTCAGTTCTCTCAGAATAAGATAAGAACTCTTCTTCAGATAATTAATCACTGTTTCCCTTGTCTTTTCTTTCAGGAAAGAAACATCTATTACTTCTTCTATGCCCTTTTCTAAGACATCGAGAACTTCTTTCTCTTCTTCATCTAGCTGGGGCTCTTCAACCTCATAAATAAGTTCTCTTTTAACAGGGTCCCAGTATATATGGATGTAAGCATAGGGAGGAATCACAGCATATCTTACATCAATTTCTTGCTTTCGCTTATAAGCAGGCAGTTTTGGCACAGGTGCAACTACTTCTAACTGAAGCTGTTCAACTCCATCCATTTTCTTTTCCTCTTTTTAAGCAGCAACTAAGCTCACTTAGATAAAAGAAAAAGTGTTATTTAAATTTACCTTCAAGCAACATTTATGATCTTAATTTAATGTTTATATTCTGAAAATCTTGTGCAGGATCTTTTCCAAGATTTTCTATAGTTAAGGAATACGGTATTCCTGCTTTTGGAAGAATTTTATTTAAATTTTGGCCATTAAAAGTTATATCCGCAATTCCAGTATAATTCAAAGTCAAAGTTACTTGCCAGGGGCCTCCTACTTCTGTCAAGATACCTATGGTTCCTTCTCTTGTTTGGATGCCTGGCTCGCTATATTTCTTAGAACTTTTCATTGTCCAAACAATTACTTCTTGCTTTGGCTGTATTGTCAGTTCGCCAGCACTTAACTTGAATTCAACTAATCTTTTATTGCCTGGAGCAATTAAAGTGCTCCTCAAAGCAGAATCAAAATTATGCAAGGCCTCTATAGTCTGCTTAATGGTTATGCCATCTCGTGCCTCTTTAATTCTAGGCTGTAAAGCCATAAGAAGTAGGCCGATAGCTGTAAGACCGATTAGAGTATAAATAACAACTGAAATCCAGACTTGCGCCTTA
>JACZVS010000092.1 GCA_022572525.1 Nanobdellota archaeon | reverse complement strand
TACTTCCCTTCCCTTTTCCTTCGCCTTCTCTTTCTTCACCTTTTCCTCTTGATCTTTCTTGTCCTTTCTTCCCTTCCTCCCATCGACTATGCTTTTCGCCTTCTCCAAAAATTTCTCGACATTGAATTCTGTTTTAATTCCTAGCTCTTTAGCCTTTTCTGCCATTTCAATTCTCTTCTTTAAACCAACTGAAGAGAAGATTGCTATCTCCTTTTCTTTGTCCAGCCTTTGAAGATCAGAAACATTACCCACAACCATCGGCATTAATCCTTGAACCTTTCCCCTAATTTCTCTTGCCTGAGAATAACCAATGCTTGGCTTTTTACCGTGTCCTTTCCTTTTCTCTCTCAACTTGTTATGCCTGCCCCTAGCCCTTACCCAGATTTGTTTTTTCTTTCTTCGTTTGCCTAGCTTTGACTTCTTGTGCCAATCTTTCCTCAAAAACTTTGGTTTTTTCCTTTTCTCTATCATTTTGTTATTCTTAATTATTATGCCTTCTATACTTTCTTGCTATCTCCATAAGCTTCATTTCGTGTTCTTCCCTATTATATCCTGTTCCCTTTAGAATTGCATCTGTAATCCTCTTCGTAACCTCCTCTCTATCAGCCGATACAGGATGTAATGAAAGTTCCTCTATTCCTGGAATTTCGATGCTGCTATTTTCAACATAAGATCTAGAACCTTCTGCATGGACTGTTTCATGCACAAATAGTGCGGCTATATCTCCAACAGTTAATTTATCACTACCTGCAGCCACCATTATACCTGAACCATAATTATGCACCCCAAAAATAATACTACCACCTTCTTTCCTTATTATTTCTCTATCTCTAAAAACTACATCGATTGCTTGCCATGGACTATGACTAGGTCTATAAACCTCATTTTGAGGACTGGGATCAAAAGTACCGGCTAGATTTTTTAATGATCCATTCTCATTCATCCAGCTGTAAACTTGTTGTGGTGTTATCATTTTTGTTTTGGCTTCTCGATCAGATAGATTCCATCCTGGAAAACCCTTTTGTCTTTATCCTTTACTTTTGTTGTTGCCTCTATATTTGCAGCTGTTTGCCCTGCCGCTTCTTTGTCTATTGAAGAAACATTTATGGCATCTCCTTCCAACTTAACTTCAACTCCATCCAAGATTTTCGCCTTTCTTGGAATTATTCCACCAAGAAAATTTTTTACTGAAACAATCTTGTTAGCATTATCAACCTCAACTCTCATAGGAAAATGCGAGCTTGCAACTTGCAGCTTGTATGTAAATCCTTCTGTCACTCCTTTAATCATGTTCTTCAAATGGCCAGCAATTGTGCCGGCGAGCTTTACTTCTCTTTTTGTTGCTTTCTCTGACTCGACAAATACATTATTGCCTTCTTTTCTCAACTTTAACTTCCAAAGATTAAAATTCCTAGTAATCTCTTTATCGCCAGCCTTAACAGTTACTTTCTCATCTACAGAAACCTCCACCCCCTGAGGAATTTCTACCTTGAGTGAGATATCTTTTTTCATTTTCTCAGAACCTCCAGAAGTTTTTCGTGAAGTGCGGCATTGCTCATCACAAAGCGATCCTCTGCATCAGTAACTTTCCCTCCAGCCTCTTCTACAATTAATCCAGCTGCTGCCGTGTCCCATACTGGCAGACCAGGGATTCTAATATAACCGTCTGCATCTCCTCTCGCGACCAAAATTGCAACATAAGCAGCAGATCCATAAATTCTAAATTTATTTATATTCCCAAACTTGGAAAATTGCCTGGAAAATTCTTTTCTATCCCTATCCTCGTGACCAGAATTAAACATTACTGCAGCATCTTCTAAAGAATTGGTTTGAGATACAGCTAGTCTTTTATCGCTTCTTCGAACTCGATAAAAAGTGCCTTCTCCTTTTACAGCATAAACTAAATCTCCGGTTTCTGGAGCATAGATAACTCCCAAAACAGTCGCATCATTTTTTTGTAAAGCCATAGCTATACAATACAATGGAATTCCTCTGCTGAAATTAAAACTTCCATCTAGCGGATCGACAACCCAAGTGAATTCTGAGTTCGCTTTTTTTTCGCCATATTCTTCTGAAACAATGCCATAACTTGGAAATCTTCTTTCTATACGATCTAAAATAAGTTTTTCACTTTTTTTGTCTGCAGATGTGACTATATCCCGAAATCCTTTTTCCGAAACTTCTATAGATCCGCTCCTAAACAACTGTCTTAGTTCTTTTCCAGCTTCCCAGGCACATACCCTAGCAAATTCTAGCTCACTTCCATATTCCATTTTAATAACAATAAGCAATCAG
>JACZVS010000091.1 GCA_022572525.1 Nanobdellota archaeon | reverse complement strand
CTAACTTGAGTAGGGGGGGCTCCTGAAATTTGATCCACTACAACACCTTGATTGCCAACTTCTGCTTCTTCACCTCCCTTTGGACAGCCTATTTGTCCAAATGCAACGAAGCCTAGTACCAAAACCAAAATCAAGGCATGATGTATCTTCATTTTCCTCTTTTTCTTTTGTAATGAAAAGGTATTTTTAATCTTTTATTTATTAAATTCTAGTGGAAGTTGCCCTTAAATTCACATCGATAAAAAACTTTTCTTTTGTCTGAACTATATATCTTATCTTAACTATTAAAGGGCCCTCTGTTGGAAGTTCTCCCACATTACTTACAATACCAGTACACCTTAAAACTCTTTCGTTTCTAATTACAAGTATATTGTTGGGAATATCATCACATCTAAGAGGTTGATTTGCAAATCTTACATCCTCGATAAAAACTCTGTTTTCTGATTGTTCATCTGGATTATAAGTTAAGCTAAGAGTTCCATCAACCAGCTTTTTAAGATGTATATTTACACTAAATCCAGTTCCTCCATCCTCTCCAGCCATAGAATCTTTTACTATTTTAGTTACACTTAAAGGCGTTCGTGTATTCACCGCCCTAGATTCAGGAGCAGTACATTCTGAAGATTCTTTCCCAACACAAATTTTGCTCTTATCAGCATAAGGTTCTAAGCTCGTATCTGTAGTGTACGAATATTCCATTCTCGCTTCGATCTTTAAGGCTTTTTGAGGTGAAGGAAGATTGTCGTAATAGTATTTCCCGCTTGCAGGAAATACTACTGTGCTTACCCCAGGAAAGATTTGTCCAGCTTCTTCAGAAGCTGCTGGGACATCGAATACAGCTTCATCTTTATCAATTCCTATCCAATTAGGAGAGGCTCCGTCTTCGAGAATGATTTTTCCACCCCGAACAGGAACTTTACCATAATTTACTACATTTAAAATAACTCGGAATTGTCCGCCCTCATTTATTGTTGATGGAGGATTCCCTGGATCAAAAGAAAAGTCTACACCAATAACTTCCGCCTGATCGGTGGTTTGTGGACATCCTAGCTGGCCTATTGCTATAACTGAAAGAAGTAGTGTAAGAACCAAAAGATATTTAGTTTTCATTTTCCTCCTTTCCTTCTCTTGATACGGTTTCTTTTCTAAGGAAGTTCATCTTTTAAATTCTTTTCATTCTAACTCTTCCCTTTCTACTCCACTGAAAATTGTTATTGGTATCGTGAAGACAGATTCAAAATCAAATTCTACTTCTGCTTGAATTACTGATCTCTCTGGAACTTGCTTTTCTGAATCTAATCTGCCTACCGAAAGTGTGCAGTGGATGTCTATAGGAACAACTTTTTTATTTAGTATTTCTGTAGCATCATCTAGTTTATCAGAGCCTAAAGAGTAAGTATTTCTGTCAAAGCTCTTGAATTCACATGGTTGGGCAATTACAACAGGCCCACTTAAGGGAACTTCTAGGGTAAGACTTTTAATCTCTAAAAGTTTTCCGGGAGAATCTCTCTTACGCAAAACTGCAGAGAAAGGCCATCTACCTTCAGAGAAAGGCTGATCATCGTCACTTCCAATAACTAATTTAAGAGGAGAATTAAATTTCATTCTACTTAAGACTTTTCTGCCCTTTAGGTTTGGTTCTGCTATGTCCTCGAAGGGATTTTCTGTTCTTTTCAAAACATCTTCATGCAAAGTATAAACATTCCATTCTGTTCTAGTAACTATACTCTTAATCAACCTTAACTCAAAATTCAGGGTCTTAATATCTTCTTCGCCATCTAACTGAATTCCTCCTTTTTTCTCACAAATTATAGAGGCTCTTTATTCGATATCGCTTTTCCTGAATTCTATAAAGCCACCCGAGATTCTTGGAGTTTCTCTTATCTCCATCTTCTCATCATCCAAAAAACATCTTGGCTCCAAACCATAAGAAGGCCGAATTGGATTTTTTACAACTATGGCTGCTTTAATCACAATATCCTTACCTTCGAAAAAAACTTTTCTCGTATCTGAGAAGTCTACCTTTACAGATGTTTCCTCTTCTTTTTTCTCAACAACTGTTGGTTCGCTCCAGTCGTAGAAAGGTTTAAACAGGCAATCGACGGGGTCTTTTACACATTTGAGTCCTTTCTCAATACCTATGGAGATTCTGTCAAGACTAAATCCAAGAGGGCCGAAAAAGACTTGAAATGCTCCTGATTGCCACCAAATAAAAGCAAGCCATGCAATGAATAACACAACACCTATTGCTATAATTGTGCCAGTCCATTCTTTAGGTAAAAGAGAAAAGAGCAGCCCTAACAATGCACCCGCTA
>JACZVS010000011.1 GCA_022572525.1 Nanobdellota archaeon | reverse complement strand
AAACAGCAATTCAATTTGTGGAAGGAATGTATCTTCCAGGCTACATGACAGTTCTTAGCGAAGATTATGATAGAAATACTGCTTGGTTTGATTTTAAACCAGTAGAACCTCAAGTAGCTGTTCTCCCAGAGAGATATTTGACTCCGAGAGGAACGCACATATGTCTTTCTCAAAGTTTATACTGTTTTGTTGAAAGATTAATGAAAGATAGAGAATATTTTAGTACAGAAGAACTCCGTAAATTAGGATTTGACGGAAGATTAAAATTAGTTGAATTTAATCAGAGATTTAGAAGAGAAGTCAGACTTGCGGATAGATTGCAAGGAAGATTAAAACTGACTAAATTGAGGCACGGTAGATTAACTCTGGTAAAAATGGACTTTGATTTGGGAGACAGAGCAATTACTGGTGATTTAGTGGGAGTTGTTACATCACAACCAATACCTCAAGCAAATCTCGATGTTCTTAGAAGAACGGGCGAACCTTCGAATTGAAACTAACTGACTTTTAACGAATTCTATGGAATTTGGTGGTTGAGAGAGCTAATTCTCAAAGGAAGATTTTTAAAGCAGATTGATATCTGGAGATCAAGGTTATAGGGAAATGGAATGGCACGATCCTTTAAGTTGTTTGTTAGGAGAGAATGAAGAGTCTTCTGAAGATAGTCACTTTGAAGAAAGTCGATTAGAGGCTAGAGTAGATCTTAAGGGGAAAGATGACTTAGTTGGAGAAGAGGGAAGATGTATGAGAGCTGCTAAGAGGATAAATGCTTATTTTTCTGAAAGAGGATATAAGCGTGAGACCATAGATCTTGGGGGAGTAATGCAAGACAGATTCACTAGAGATGGAGAAGTCATAACGCAATCCCACATACCATTACCAGATCAAAGAGAATTTAGATCAATTAAGTTTGTATGGAACTTTGATTGTACAGAAAACTCTGCTCAAGAGCACGTGGAAAGTCTAAGAGGAATCTACAAAGAGATGGAATTTGATTCTTACTAGTAAAATCACACACTATGCTTAATAGTCAATGTTTGGCGATCTTTTTCTTAAGAAAAAGTTGCGGTAGCGGACGTTTAATGTAAATTATGCGTGGTGGGATTAATTTCTTGAAAATACTTTTGTTAATCCAAGAATAACTATTGAGAAGGCTAATGAAGTAAGTCCTGGAATCACAGCATATAAGACATTAGAGAACGCACCATTAATAAACATGTAGATATAAACTGGAATAGTGAGAAGAATCGACACTGATAATATCAAATCTGTCTTTTCTCCTAAGTAAGATTTCCTTGTCATGGAAATAATTAAAGCCGGTAGCAGAATTGTAACAAGACTTATAGCTCCAAATAGGAACTCCAAGAAGTCAGATATTGTAGCTGCCAAGAATATCAAAATCACTAATGACAATACAATGATAATTCTTGAGATGTGAACAGTTAACTTTTTGCTCCTTACTATTCCTCTTGAGAGTAAGTTTTGTGTAAACGTAGATGAGAATAGGAATAATTGTGTATCAAGAGTTGACATAACAGCAGCCAATGAGAAAACTCCCAATAGTGAGAGAAAGATTGGTGAAGCGACCGAGCTTGAAAATAATGCAAAGAAAGCGTTTTGCGGTTCTACATTAGGCAAACTTGCTACGATAGAAAGACTCAACAACAAAACTCCTGTGTAAATTACGAAAGCAACAAGTATTGACCACAGAAAACTCTTTCTTGCTGTCCTTCCATCTTTTGCAGAGAATAATCTTTGCCAGATGTCTGCGGATGATAAGGTAAAAAAGAAGGCTATACCAAGGAACCCAAGCATCACTTCGATTCCAGGGCTGAAGAAAGTCTTTAGAGACTCTACTGACAAGTCAGGTTTATTTAAAATAAAAGGGAGCATAATAATGAAAAGCAAGAATAGCCACTGAAGAATATCAGTCTTAATAACAGTCTTGTAGCCTCCTACTATCAAATAGAGTCCAACTATAGCTGCTGTTATGATGATCCCCGTTACAACTGAGATTGAAAAGAGCGCTGCAAAAATACTTCCAGAAAAGAATAGCTGTAATCCAGAATAAAGGAAAGCAGTAGCCGCAATTAATACTGAGGATATAATTGCGGTTCTTTTTCCTATCTTGTATCTAAATAGATCTCCAACAGTCACAAAATCGTTTTCGTGAGCTAATTTATTGATATGTGGTGCAACAATTGCGAACACTAAATAACCCAGTGCAAGACCTATAGAAAGCCACATAGCTCCAAAACCAAAAGCAGCAACAATTATTACCCATGTTACAAGACCTGCACCATCTCTAACACTTGAAGATAACGAAGCAACAGTCCCAAGAATTCCTATCTTTCTATTACCAATAATAAACTCTTCAGAAGTTTCTTTTCTACTGCTTATCCATGAAACGACGAAAAGCAGCGCTAAATAGATAAGCAAGAAGATTAAGGGATAGGTAATATTTACCATTCTATACCCACAAAAAGGATTAATAAAAATCTTTCTAAAGAGCCCTAACTCACGAAAATAATATATAATTGGGGGTGTTGGGTGGGAGATGGTTATTTATGTAAAAAGATCTGATATGGACGAAGACGTCGTAGAGCTTATAAAGTTGTTTATGTCTGAAGCATCTCAAAAGGTAAATCTTAAAAAAGGTTTAGGTAAAAATCCTAATCCAGAGACATATGATAAGGCTGTTGGTCTTGTGGAGGTTATGGTCCCATTTGAAGCATTCATAAATACTCTACAACCAAGTGAATGGAGGATATGGAAAAAAAGAGGATTTTTTTGTTCTACTTATGAGGATTTTTTTGTAGAATTTAAAGATTCTTGTAAAGATTGGATAGATTCCTTATTTGAAGAATTAAAAGACCATCAGCTAATAGATATGACTCCTCCTCCGAAAAGAAGGGATCCGATTAAGATTAACGACAAAGATAATCTATCTGAACTTATTGAAGTTATTTATAGGGTAAGAAGTAATATTGTTCACGGTAATAAAACACTGAGCTCTGTTAGGAATCAAACCCTTATAATCAATTCTTTCCATTTAATTTATAGTATTTTAGACCATATTTTGAGAAAAGAAGAAATAATTACGTAGAGAGAAGTTGAGAGCATATTTATCTTAAAATAAAGGGGATTTCGGACAGTACGCTTAATATACCTTATACGCACCTTTTTGCCAGAATTCTTAAAGGTTTTAGGCATTCGCTAGAAGGTTTTAATCTTCTATAGATAACCCTCCCCCCTAAGAGATTCTATTACTTTTGAAGTTATATCTGATAGGTCATGTCCATCATCGGCTCGAAACCATCTCCTGTATCTGATTTCTCTGGAAGGTATACCCAAATCACCGTTAATATCTGCGAAATAAACCTTTGCGACAAGAGTATCTCTTGTATGGGGAGTCATCACATCAAATTCCCCATAATAACTCAAGTTTTCCAACTCTGTTCCAGACAACTCTTCAGCAACTTTCCTACGAAGGCAATCCTCATCCTGTTCATCTGCCTCTGGCTTGCCGCCAGGTAAGATCCATGTCCAACTCTTCTGAACGAGTAAGAGCCTCTTAGCACTAATAATTGCAGCATTTATTGTAGTTCTCACACCCTCCTCCCAAATGAAAAATTATCATTTATTTTAACTTTTCGCTTAAAAGTTTTAGGCATCTCCCTTTACCTATATTGCACCAGAATATTCCCAATTATAAGTATCAACAACATCACCTAATAATTCGATATGATCGGGAGTAAGACTACTTCTCTTGTCAACTTCTAGAGATACATAGCAACCATCAGCATTTTTCTCTAAAAATTCGGGAAGCAAATCAGATATTTCATCGGTATGTATGAGGGTTGTTCTTCCCGCCTCGGCAACTACTCTTCCACCAACTTCACATAATTGATATGAAGAAAGATGCTCTCCACCAAAAAGGTCATTTGTGTCAATACCCCAAAATATTAGTTTTAGATCTTTCATAGAATAGCAAGTGTTTATGGATTTAAATTTCTTTCTCTGACATCTTGCTTAAACCTTTTAGCTATCCCCTAAAAAGCCTGGTTTTAAAGCGTTTAAAGCTAATTCCGTTGCAGAAGCAACTTTACAGAATGTTTTATATGGGAATTTTCCCCTTATTTCTTTAGCTATTTGCTCGGCTCTCTCTTTCGAAAATCCTGCCCCCATAAAGATCATTACAGATTTAAAGTATTGCCGCTCCTTTTTCTTCAAGATAAACTCCTCTTCAGCAGATGTAAGAGGTGTATCTGCTACCCTTTCAAGGTATATACCATAAGTATAGTAAGCATATTTCAATCCTTCCGGAGTTAAGTCTTCTTCTTTAATTCCTTTTTCATATGCCATTTTAATCAGTTCACTTTCAACAAAAGGATAGTGGCTCTCTGGTGATTCTAAAATAGCGTCAACAAGAGAAAGGTATGCTCTGTCTCTTCCAAGAGCATCCATGTTGTCAACATAAGATCTAATCATCCCTTCAAGAGCAAATAATTTCTGGCGGGGTTGTAAATCTGGTTGTGCATCAAAGTCAGTCATCGAAATATAAATACCAAAAAGCTTAAATAATTTAGACAGACTAAAAATAACATGGGTTTTTTAGATTGGCTGCTCGGACAAAAGAGGACTAATGGATTTGAGGAAGAGATAAGACATTCATTCTCAAATGTAAAGAAAGATATCTCGAAAGTTTCAAAATGGCTTGACCATTTTCATAAAAAACATAAAGGTCATGAAGAGGATTTCTCAAAAGTTTTAAGCAGACTTGGAAAAGTTGAAAAAGATCTCGAAGATGCTAAAAATTTTATTGAATTCTTCGTCGCAGAGACTTCTCATGGGCCGTTTAGAAGTCCCTTTAAAAGGCTGTCCAAACAACCCCAAACAGCTGTCCAAACAGGGGGTGTCCAAACGCCTGTCCAAACGCCTGTCCAAACAGGGGCTTTAAAAGGGCTCACAATGATGGAGAGAGTTATCTTATTTGCACTTTTGAACTCGAAAGAAAAATTAAGTTATGATGATCTTTCAATTCTTGTCGGGAAAGATAAGTCAACTGTTCGAGGGCAGATCAATAATATCAAACAGAAAAGTGAGGGGCTTTTGAGTGAGATTTCTGATGGCTCTGGCAAGAAAAGGTTCTATGTCGAGGAAAGGGTAAAAGAGAGGGTTCTAGATGATATAATTCTCTCAAAAAAGGCAAGAAAGGCTGAAAAGAGAGTGAAGTTGGAGAAAATAGAGGTAAAGAGGCTTAGAAAGAGGAGAAAGTGAGAGTATTAAGCGAACTTCTCTAAAGATTATACGAACATTTAGAGCTAAGAGAACTTGAAATTCTGTAAAAGTGAGGGTTATAGGGCCTGAAAGGACTATATTTAGATGAAAGGAGACGTTCTATAGGGATTAGGAAGGATTTGAAGAGAAAGTGAGAGTTGCCAAAAGACAGGATAGGCAGATTTCACAGAAGGGGGGAAATCTGTCAGATGAAGAGGTAAAAGTGAGTGTTATTAATCCAAATTTGGCAGTTAGAAGCCTTAACTCTTTAATTTCGTTTCACCGAAAAAATCATGGGGGGCCTGAATATACCTGAATCAGCCATCCACAAGTTTCATAAGGTTATCTAAAGTTTCAATATTCCTCAATTCAGGGGCTATTTTAAGCAATATCCTCCTATTATTGTGCTTTTCCTTGATTATAGGCACTTTCTTTGCTATCAGCTTGCTGATGTAATCTCTTAGAGAGTTTGGTGTGAGATTAGATCTGCTTGCGAGATCTGTATAAGTTACAGGCCTGCCAAGTTCATCTTCAAGTTGATACAGTAAAGAAAAAATTTGGAATTCTTGCTTTGTTAATTTCTTGAATGTATCCTTAAGTGCTTGTTTTAGTCTCTCAACGTTCTCCTGAAGCAATTTCGATGTTTTTTGAGTGCCGAAGTCATTGCCTATCTGTTGCCTAAGTGCCGAAACCCCTTCATTTCCTATGGAAACTTGCTTTCTAGAAGCCAATTCCATTGATTTCGGCATTTTAGTGATTTCGGCATTTTGAGTGCCTAAGTATGTGCCGAATGACGTGCCGAAGTTTTTAGGGGCTTTTTGGGCCCGAATTTGGGCTGAAATTGCTCTTAAATCGTTCTTAAGAGATGCAAATTCTTCTCTAAGTTCTTGCATTTCTTTTCTTATTTTAGAAAATCCTTCCCTGATTCTTTCTTCAGAAACCATTCTTATTCCCCACTATTTATCACAAGGGAAATATAAAAGGATTATTGTAGTCCGGAATATGCTTTAAAGGCCTTGTTTGTCAGCCTCCAACGCTCTCTTCTTAAGTATTTAATGCCCTTAGAATTCTTATCTACTTTGACTACTAGCTCTTCTTTGGCAAGTTCTTGAAGGAGTCTTTTGATGAACTCCTCATCTCTAGCTGTCTCTTGGGCAATTCCATATGTGTAAAATGATTTCGGAGAGTTATGGAATAAGAATGATAGAATTATCTCTTTTATTTTCTTGATTTTTTGCTCTGAAATTCTTGACATATCTCTTGATGCAGGTAGGCTAATATAAGATTTTCGGTTAAAAGGAATTCCTTAAAGCAACCTTTTTATAACCCTAAAGCTTTCTTCAGTATCCTTCTAAGATGATAAAGCAACTTACTGTTCAGAGTACTGAAAAAGAGCTATCTGAGGCTCTTGACCCGATTGTTAGAGAGTGGTTTTTCTCTAAGTTCAAGAAGGCAAGCCTGCCACAACTTTATGGGGTGCTTCCTATTCATAATAGGCAGAACATCCTTATCACAGCCCCTACAGGGGGAACTAAGACGCTTACAGCATTCTTGTCTATCTTAAACTACTTAGTAAAGCTTGCCAGGCGGGTTGATCTTGAAGATAAAGTTTATTGTGTTTATGTAAGCCCGCTAAAAGCACTTTCAAGAGATATAGAGATAAATCTGAAAGAGCCACTGAAAGAGATCAATAAAATTGCTAAGAAGTTTGGAGTTAAGTTGCAGGATATAAGGGTTGCTGTAAGAACAGGAGATACCCCTACATCTGAAAGAACTAAGATGTTAAAAAAACCTCCACACATCTTTATTACGACTCCTGAAACTCTTGCTATCGTGCTAACAACCAAGAAGTTTATTGATAACATGAAAAGCGTCGAGTTTGTTATTATTGATGAGATCCACGCACTTGGTGAGAATAAAAGAGGTGTAGAATTAAGCTTGAGTTTGGAAAGACTTGAACATATATCCAACATTTCTCCGACAAGGATAGGCCTTTCAGCTACAATTGCGCCTCTTGAGGAAATTGCAAAGTTTCTTGTCGGCTATGAAGATGGAAAAGAAAGAGATTGTTTGATAGCAAATGTGCAGTTCCAGAAAGAGCTTGATTTTAAAGTGCTTTCTCCTGTTGACGATCTTATTGACACAACCTCTTCCCAAATCCGGAAAGGCCTTTATGGATTAATGGATAAACTTATTCAGGAACATAAGACAACTCTTGTGTTCACGAACACAAGAAGTGCAACTGAAAGAGTTGTTAATCATCTCAAAGAGATGTTTCCAAAGAATTACGCAGAAGATATCGGAGCTCATCACTCTTCCCTAAGCAAAAGGCATAGATTTGACATTGAAAAAAGATTAAGGGAAGGTAAACTTAAGGCTGTTGTTTGCTCTACTTCTCTTGAGTTGGGAATAGACATAGGTTATATTGATCTTGTAATGCAGCTAGGAAGTCCGAAAAGTGTTGCAAGAGCTTTACAGCGGCAAGGTAGAAGCGGGCATAAACTTCATGCCTCTTCTAAAGGAAGGATGATTGTTCTAGACAGAGATGATCTTGTTGAATGTTCTGTTTTGCTAAAAGAGGCTGTTGAAAAAAAGATTGACCGAATACATATTCCTAGAAATGCTCTTGATGTTCTCTGCCAGCAAATTTATGGAATGGCGATAAGCCAGAAATGGAAAGTTGATGAGCTCTTATCTTTGATCAGGAAAAGTTATTGCTATCATGATCTTTCCAAAGAGGATTTTTATGGAGTTCTTTCCTATCTATCTGGAGAGTATGCTGATCTAGAGAGTAAGAATGTTTACGCAAAGATCTGGATAGACTGGAAGACAAGAGAGCTTGGGAAGAGGGGGATGCTTGCAAGGATGATTTATATGACAAACATAGGAACTATTCCTGAAGAAAGCTCTGTTAAGGTTATTGTAGCTGCTCCTGCTGCCAGAAGAGATGAACAGATTGGAGTTATTGATGAGTCCTTTCTTGAAAGACTACGGAAAAAAGATGTCTTTGTTCTTGGAGGCAACAAATATGAATTTTTATACACAAGAGGTATGAATGCTTATGTTAATGCTTCTGTGTCTAGGGCACCAACAATTCCTTCCTGGTTTTCAGAAATGTTGCCTTTAAGTTTTGATCTTGCGCTCCAAATTCAAAGATTCAGGAAGCTGATGGATGAAAAGTTCAGGATGAAAAAGAAAGAAAAAGAGATTAAGGACTTCATTCGAGAGTTTCTATATGTTGACGATAAGGCAGTAAATGCAATTTACAATTTCTTTCGGGAGCAGCACTTGTTCAGCAAGATTCCCCATGAGAATCGCCTTTTGATAGAACATTACCAAGATAAAGAAGAGAAGAAGTATGTTATCTTTCATTCACTTTATGGCAGAAGAGTTAACGATGCACTTAGCAGAGCATTTGCTTTTGTGGTTGCAAGGCTTGGGAACAGAGATATTGAGTTAGGAATTAGTGATAACGGTTTCTTTCTAGCGTCACATAAGAAAATAAATATTGATAAGGCGCTTAGGGAAGTCAAGGCAAAGAATCTACGAGAAATTCTTGAGCAGGCTATTGAAAAGACAGAAGTTTTCAAAAGGCGCTTTAGACATTGTGCGACAAGAAGCTTGATGATCCTTAAAACTTATAAGGGAAGGAGAAAGAGTGTTGGGAAACAGCAGATGAAAAGTGGATTTTTACTTGGTGCTGTTAAGAGATTGGGTGATGATTTTCCGATTCTTAAGGAAACAAGAAGAGAAGTCCTTGAAGATTTAATGGATCTACAGAATGCCAAGCAAGTTCTAGAATGGATCGAGAAAGGAAAACTTAAAGTGGAAAAGGTAAGTGATGATGTTCCTTCCCCATTTGCATTTAATTTGATTGCACAAGGTTATTCCGACTTACTGAAGATGGAAGATAAAATAGAATTCCTGAAGAGGATGCATAAGGCTGTTCTCGCAAGGATAAAGTAGAATGTTATCTGGAATTAAACCATTTAAAATCCTTCCAGACGTATTTGCTCTAGGTCTTGGCATTTGGATTCCTAGCAAGAAAGTTCTTGTAATTGCTGATTTACATATTGGTTATGAAGAGGCCTTGAATAAAGAGGGGATTCTTGTTCCTAGACAGCAGTTTGAGTTAACTAAAGATCTGCTTGAGAAAATGTTGAAGGAAGTAAAGCCAGAGACAATTGTGATT
>JACZVS010000010.1 GCA_022572525.1 Nanobdellota archaeon | reverse complement strand
CCTCAAGATTTCATGAAAAGGCAGGAGCGCTTATAACAGGCAATCAGCTTGATATCGAGAAGAGCAGAATTGATTTCTCTCTGGAGAATTTTGATAAAGAAAAGATTAAAGAGTATATTGATGAAGCCAACAGTCTTATAGAAAAAGATCTTCCTGTGAAATTTTATTGGTTAAGTAGGAAGGAAGCTTTGAAGAATCTGGAATTCTTCAAGCTAGCAAAGGGTTTTGATGAAAAGATTAAAGAGATAAGGATTGTCGAGATAGAAGGAGCTGACAAACAAGCAGATGGTGGTTGTCATGTCAAAAGCCTGAAGGAAATAGGAAAGATAGAATTTCTAAAGGCTGACAACAAAGGAAAGAGTAATAGGAGAGTGTATTATACTGTGGTTTAAATCCTTCGATTAATAAAATCATCTATCTTTTCTTCGTTGTATTCATCTAAGATTTCTCTTGCTCCTTGTCTTGTAAGAACTATTTTAGCTGGCATGTTCTTGAATGGGGCGACGTATACAAAGTCAGGATATTTTGGGGCAAAGCCCTCAAGTTTTGGAATTAAGTCTGATTCGCATTTGTAGTTCTTACAATCATAGTTTATTATTACTCCTGGAGGGCCAGTACCATCTGCATGTTCTAACATATGTTTCTGGATTCTTAATGGCATAGGCACCTTCAGTATATGTGATGGGGGATTTTGCTCAATATGGTTGGAAAAGTCAGTAGGAGGAAGGCTCTTTGATGAACTTAGAGAGTAAAAACCATAAACAACTGCTGCAAGGATTATGAAAAAGATTATCCAGTTTCTTACTTTCCTTTTTGTTGCCGGTTTTATTATTGCCTTTTCCTCTTCTTTTTTTTCAGAATGCTTTGCTATTAGATGTTGATTTAACGCCTCTTCTGTCCCGAACTTTTTATGGCAATATTGGCATTCAAGGTCTTGTTTATTCTCTTTAGCATGCTCTTCTTGTTTTTCTGGTACTGAGACATCATCCGATTCTTTAGATTTTGTTTCTCCTTTTTCTTCTACCATAGTTCGATTAAAGGCAAATAATTTAAATAGTTTACTTTTAACTGCCATAAAATGAGAGTGCTAAATATTTTAAAAAATAAGAGGTATCTTGCGCTTGCAATAGTTTCTGGACTAATTATGGTTATAGTTTTCCCTTTGCTCCAAGTCCAAGCAACAGGAGGGTTACAGAATTTAGACTTATGGTTTGAAGTTATTCCGCCCCTAAACTTGGCCTTAGTTGTCGTTTTCTCAGTATTGTTTGGGCTTTTGCTATCATTCCAGGTTTATAATTTCAAGAGTAAAATCTGTAGTGTACAAAAAAAGGCTGCAAGTGCGACAGGGGGAGGATTTGCAGCATTTCTTGGAATCTTAGTTCCTGCATGTCCTGCTTGTATTTCAATAGTAACTCTGATTCTGCCAGTTTCTCTCGGAATTTCTGTTGCAGGATTTTTTATGAAGTATAGCTCTCTGCTGCTTTCCGGAAGTATTGCATTGCTTCTCCTAGGTATCTACCTCCTTGGCGGATTCAAGAAAGTGTAATTTTGCGAAAGCTTTTTAAAGAATTCCTTCTTGATCGTAGATGCGAAAAAATAATTATTCTGAGGTTGAATTTCCGAAAGGATTGTCTAGAGAAGTTAGGGTAGCGATTAAGAAAGTTGTTAGTGGTGGTATCGAATGTGAAGGAACTTGTTATGAGGGTACTAGATTAACTATTTTTAGTAGGAAAGCGGCTTCTAATTTTGATGAAGTTTATCATGTTGGTGTAAATGGCACTTCTCCAAGACTATATTCTGTAGACTTAATGTTCCAAAACAGGCAGGAACAGGGAGTTTTTCATTTAAAGGTAAATGGGGAACATTCTGAACTAGAGAAAGCTGCAAGATTGTTGGATTTAAGAGTAGCGCATAGACCAAAAAGTCGGGTTGAGGTAACTCTTGATGGAGAAAGCCTGGAAAGAATTGACTTTAATGGTGAAGAACCTTCTACTAATGGAGCGCATTATTATGGGAGAAGGGGAAATCATTCACGAAGATAAAGAAATAACTTTTAGAGTAACAATTAACTGCACTGAGCCCCTCTTAATGGTTTTAGGATATTATTCGTAACTAAACAAGTTCTTCCATCTTCATCACGCCATTTTTCCTTTACAAGCGTCTTATTAGAAAAAATTAAATATGCAGTATCATTACTTTCTAAACTTTCATTTGTTCCTAGGAATGTTTTAGAGCTTACATACTTAGAACATCCCTCTTTGTCAACATCCAATCCTAAAAGGAGCAGTTTATCTGTGTTTGTCCACTCATCTACTTTCCTCCCAGTTATAGAGTAAGTAAGAGTTGTGTGGCATGCTTCGCAAATAATAAGAGTGCTAGTTATATTAACTCCGAGAGTAATGCTCTCTACTCCAACAAAGGTTTTAGTTGCACTTCCCTCTACAAAGAGGTCACTTATAACTTCTACAGTATCGCCGGCATTACACCAAAGTGAGGCATCGACAGAAGTTTCCTCTTCCTCTGCAGTTTCATTCATTTCTTCTACCATTTGCTCCTGTTCTTCTGTTGCATTCTCAATCTCTTGTACCTCTTGTTGCTCTTTTTGTTCTTGTTGCTTCTTTTCAAACAAGTTAGTGAATTTCTCAGTGCCAACCCCGAAATAAATGGAAGTTATCACTAGGAGTGAAAGGATTACCAAAAGCACTATTAAAATGGCCTCTTTTTTTGGCATGGTTAAAAAGAGTAGTTATAATTTAAAAATGTTACAAATACTCAATCTCTATTATTAACACACTCTCTTGGCTTGGCACAACCATAAATCCATAGCCCCTTTCTATAACTGCAGTATCTGTTAATTCCAATACGCTGCCAAATTTTTGGGTAAAAAGATAACTTTCTCTTTTCACATAATTCTGATACTGCTCATCATCTGGAATAATAAAAACGTCTGCCTCTTGCGTTATTTCGAGGTGGAAATTTATTTGTATCGGACTATCGAATTGGATTTTTTTTGGGTAGAGAGAGAAGAAGTAAACATATCTTTCCTGTAAAGTTTCCTTTATTTCTGTTGTAGTGCAGATATGATTAGCATTAACATAGCACTTTCTTCCTTCGCAGTAGATGCCAACTCCAGCCATTGTTATACTCTCATCTAAAAGATTTTCTCTGTGTCCTGGACTTTCTAGCCATCCTTCAACTGATTTTTCTGCAAGATCATTTTTTGGATTTCTTGCTTCTATGAAGAATATATTTTCTGAACTGCAAATATTGAAAATCCTGTCAGCCGCAAGTCTGCCATCTGCTTTCTGCCCTGCGAGATTTGTATGATTAATATAATCATTAAGGCCCATTTCCTTGCTATGTTTAAATGCGGTATTTGCAATTCCCTCATCCCATTCTAATGCATTCAGGCCCCTATTTATCCTCTCCTGATTAATCAGGTTAAAAGTCTCCCTTTCCAGATTGTAAAGGCTTCTATCTGGAAGTACTCCTCTTGGAAGCTGTTCGGGAGAAAGTTCTTCTATTTGCTCACCTTCTATTCCTTTTATAACACTCTTTATTTCTGTTACTGCCCTTTCTACTCCTCCTTTGGCTTTTTTAGCTATATCAGGAGTTTCAAAAAGGAAGGAAGGAAGGATTAAGTAGATTGCAAGAAAGATTATTGCGATCAAGAGAATTAGGACGATGAAAATTACAAAATAATGTGCATTTCCTTTTTGTTGTTGCATGTTGCCGGAAAAGTTTATATTCTTTAAGTTATTTCTTTTTTAATGGACCGCGAAAACTTCGAGGATATCTTCGGGATATTTCTTTATGTTATATTAATACTTGTAATTCTTGGTTTGCTGGGGCAATTGTTTAACCTCGAGATTCATCTTCCACTTACCGGGCAAGTTGTTAATTCGGTTGAAGAGATAGGAGGCAAAGTTAAATTTGCTTCTAATGTTCTTCTTATTATGGCTGCTATTATTGCTCCGATTGCACTTATTTATTTTATCATTAAGAGAGATGATTCTAGAGAATAATGAAAAAGGTTAAGATTATCTGTGGGGGGGGATTCAATATGATTCATAGGGGGCATGAATTCTTCCTAAGAGAGGCCAAAAAGCTTGGAGATGAGCTTGTTGTAATGATTTCCCATGATGATTTAAATAAGAGGAAGATTGGAAAAAAGGCGGTTTCTGCGTTGCAAAGAAAAAAGGCTGTTGAAAAACTTGGAATTGCGAATAAAGTCATTATTGGAGATCCAAAAGATAGAATGAAAATTGTGAGAAAGGAAAGGCCAGATGTTATTGCTCTAGGCTATGATCAGAAGATGCCTGAACTTGATTCTGTAAAGGGAATCAACATTGTGAGGCTTGGGAAAATGCCTTAGAATTTATTGTATCCTGTAACCAATATAAATATATAATGGTTTTCTCGATAGATTCTCATGGAAGTGGGAAGATGTGCATGGCCTGGGAATGATCCACAAATGAGGGAGTATCATGATAAAGAATGGGGGACCCCAAACTATAATGATAGAAAACTGTTTGAATTCTTTCTTCTAGATACTTTTCAGGCAGGATTAAGCTGGCAAATAATTCTGAGGAAGAGGAAAGGATTCAAGAATGCCTTTGCAAACTTTAACCCAGCAAAGATCGCAAAGTTCACGGCAAGAGATGTAGACAGATTGTTAAAGGATGAAGGGATTGTAAGGAACAGATTAAAGATAGTGTCTACAATAACAAATGCTCAGAAATTCCTGGAGGCGAAGAAAGAATTTGGCTCTTTTGCAAAGTACATATGGCAATTTACAGGGCATAAGACAATACATAATAATTTCAAAAGCTTAAAGGAATTACCTGCAAAAACAAAAGAATCTGATGCTATGAGTAAAGATCTCAAAGAGAGGGGGTTCAAATTTGTTGGGTCTACGATTTGTTATGCATTTATGCAAGGAGCGGGAATGGTTAATGATCATACTGTAGATTGCTTTAGATGGAAAGAGATAAAGAAAGGCTTATAAACAAAAGAAGAGTAGGATATGATTTTGGTTAGAATGACAACGCAACTACCATTGAGGAAAAGTACAGAACGGGAAAGAGAATTTAGGCATAGGAGGGAGATGGCTGATTCTTTATTCGATGATGGATTTTTGGGAACTTTAGATGCTGTTTTAACTACGGCAGAGAGTATGAGGAATGATGGAGTTCCTAAACAGAGTATTAGAAACGAACTTGGAAGTTACGCAAATTTTATTACAAGGGAAACGGAAATTTTTGAGGGAGATGAGTACATAGGAATCGTTTTTTCAGGTCTAGAAAAGTACACCAAGTTCATGGATAGAGTCAAGCTCCTAAGTGGAATAGATTTATCTGGGCCACATAGGATAACTGAAAACAAAGCAAATGGAGAGGTTATAGACAGGATTAGGGAATCTATCAGTGATTTGGGAGAAGCCGTCAGAAGGAGATTAAGAGAGAAATACGGGCCAGAAGATGAGAGTTATTAAATTATTTTTTCATTACTCAAGATGGAATGGAAAAATGGAAGATATAAAAGTTTTTCTGCATATTAGGTAGATGGCAAATAGGCTAAGAGGCATTTTTCTTGCATCTGCATTGGCTTTTTCTATAGGATTGCCAGCTAGTTCTTTAGGGCAAGAAAAAGACATTAAAGAAGAGATTTATAAATTGTATAGTGAAGTTGGAGGACGAATATTCCATGTTTCTGATGAAGATTTGGAAAAAGAATTAGGCAAGTGGGATCAAAGAGCTGTAGGGCTTGCGCAGAATATAAAATTTAAGTTAATGCCCTTACTAGGAAATGCTGGGGGTTCTTATCATTCAAAGTCTAATACACTTTGGATTCCGTCAGATGAGTTATTATTTACTCTTCCACGTCTAAATAATGGGGAGCTTAGTTTAGATGGTTTGAGTGAAGGTGAATTAATAGTCGCCAAAAATGATCTTGTTGAGTTTAAGGCTAATGTGGGTAAATTTGATGAGTTTGTTATAGATTCTTTTGATCATGAATTCTTCCATGCTCTTGAAGATTTGTTTGAAGAGATGCCGGACAATACCAGTATGCCAACAAAGAGAGAGAAAAGAGAATATGTTCTTTCTTTGTTGAAGTCGGAAAGGCTCGGATCCATTGTGAAAGAAATTGGTAATATATATTTGAAGAATACTAATTTTTATGAGTCTGTTAAAGGTAGTTATGGAGGAATAGAGGGATTTTTAGAAGAGGATTTTACACCCTACCCGGAAAAAATAAGGGAAGGTAGTAAAAAGCTACAGGAAATTAAAAATAGAGGGCTTGAAAGTAAATTGTTGTGGAAAGAAAATGACAACTTCAAGCCAACCATTAATGAGTGGAATGAATCTGAACCCGAAAGAAGGATTATGGAGCGGATTTTGGAGGTTGTTGAACCTTATGATAATTTCGCGGATCTTGAAGCTAATGAACTGACACATATGCTCGACATGCCCGAGATGGAGAGTATCTGGGCGTTTAAGGACATGCCCTGGATTAGGCTGAATAGAACTATAAGAGAAGAAACAGTTCAGTACGAATTAACATATGATCCTGCAACAGAAGAACTACATAAAGGAGGTGTTAAGAAAGAAGATATTCCTGCTGTGATTAAGTATTATCTTGATTCAAGATTTCAGGAATGGATTGTGGAAGAGGTTCTTGCAAGAGGGGCTAATGGATTAATGAATGTTTATTTTGGTCCTCCAGGGATACGACAATGGAGGCAAGAGTATGAAGATTATATGTTCTGGCAGAAATGGAAGATTGATGGAACCCCAATTTTCGGTAAGCCAATTGTAAAAGGGATGGTTGGCCATGATCTACACAGTAAGGGATGGAATGCAGAGAATATTCAAAAGTATTTAGAATACGCAGGAACCTTTACAGATGGAGATGGAGAAATGTACAGATGGCGAAAATCAAAAGCCGATATTGAGTTTGTGAACGCCAGAAAGGGCCACTAGAGGTTGTTTCTACCAAGAGAAAGATTTAAGAGCTTTCCGATATTGTGATTTGTACAAAGTAAAATGAAAGGAACAGTTAAGTGGTTTAACGGAACAAAGGGATATGGCTTTATTAAGGGCGAGGATGGTAAGGAGTATTTTGTTCATCGGGACGCATTGCCAGAAGGAGTGTCGCTGAATGAGAACGATTCAGTAACTTTTGATGCCGCAGAGACAGATAGAGGAGTACAGGCTAAGAACGTTAAGCTTGATTCAGAAGCAAAGACAGAGACAGAAGAGTGAATGATTTCTTTTTGATTTTTTTTTCTTGAGAATTGAAATTATTAGATAGTCATAACGAGATTAAAATGGAAAAGGATTTGGGACTTCCGTATACAATAGCCACTCTCGGGGTTCTTGTGGTGAGTGTTTATGCTTCTAGTACTTGTCTACGGGCAAATAGAATAGATGAGTATCTCAATGATCCAAAAGTTCAAAGTTATGAGAGAAATTTGGAAGAGCAAGGACAATTGGTAAGTCAACTTGGGACAACAGGAAATAAAGGACTGGAGAGATTGACTGAATTAAAAGAAGATATCTCAAAACAAGAGGAAAGTGAAATTGTAAAAGGGTATCTAGAAGAGGTGGAGATTGCAAAAGAATCTTACCCTTTAAATTTAATTGGGGGTGTTGTAGGAGCGGGGGCTGCAGTGATATCTATTTTGGTGATATGTAGGGGGAGAAGGGAATTTAGAAAGGAATCAGCATAGGAGGACAAATACTATGGGCTTAGAAATAATAACGGAATGGATAGATACTTGGGGAAGACAACGGAGGATTGTTCCGCCAAAGTTAGATTATGTAGCTGTTAAAGTTGTTTCCGATAATGCTACTATTCCAGAAGATGCTTTTCTTTTTTATCCTTGGCACTGGTGTCAAGAGGATATGTGGGCTAAACCTGCAAAGGACAGAGAGAATTATCCTCCTAATACTTATATGCCTACTAAGGTTGGAGAGATTTATGCAGTAAGTAGGTATTGGTTAGAGGCGAGAACTACTGTCCACTGACTTCTGTAATAACATCAATGTTTAATTTGTATTAAGCGTGGTGATTATAGGAAGATTTATTAGTTTTTTGAGGGTTATATGAGAATAAAATGAACAAAAGAGTGAAAATTGTATTGTTGGGATTGATGATATGGGTAATAACATTCATAGCAGGATTCTTCATTTTTGCCATTTTTGGTGCCGAGGTAGACGGCCCCCCAATTGAAGTAATGTGGATTAATGGTATCTCGGCATTTTTCCTAGTGATTGGTTTAGCCTTGGCGTTATTTTTAGTTTATAGAGATAAAGGACAAGACTACAAACGTACGGCTTGGGAAGCTGGAATAGCATGGTATGTAATAATATTGTTGATGAACTTGATTGTTGTAGTCGGACTTTTGGGCGTAAAATTAGGGTTTTGGTTCCCATCGATTTTAACTGATTCCACGGTTTTAATAATCCCTATCGTTGTTGGCTATCTTTTAGCTTGGCGTAAAAACAAAGTTTAGTTTGATTATTTTTGAAAAATATTTAATTCCCTAACTCAGCACACTTTTATTTAAAGCTCATAAATCCCCAGATAAGCACGAGGACAGCCCACAGATAATTCAAACTTCCTGACCAGCCCATTACTTCAGTCAAAGCTATTAGAACACCAACTATTACTGCACCCCAACCCATAACTTGTTTTGAAAACATCAATATCCACCCCCTTTCATATTAATTTAATAATAAATTAATTATTAAATGTTACTATTTTAAATTTTCTTAGGTAGTAAATTTATAAAGACCACGGTTTTTACTTTTGATATTAAAATTGTATTCTTGATAATAGTTTAAGATGAATAATACAAAAAATAATCAATACGATGTGGCAATTCTTGGAGGTGGGGTTGTGGGAACTGCAATTTTATATGTCCTTAGCAAATATACGACCCTTGAGTCTATCGCTCTTCTTGAAAAGTATCCGAAATTTGGACAGGTCAATTCAAATAGTAGAAGCAACAGCCAAACCCTTCATTTCGGAGACATCGAGACTAACTATACTCTAGAAAAAGCCAAGGTAGTAAAAGAGGCGGCTGAAATGGTGGTAAAGTATTTGGAAGGATTAAAAGGCAAGAAAAGTAAAATCTTTCAGAAGGGACATAAGATGGTCTTGGGCGTCGGTAAAGAAGAAGTAAACATTTTGGAAAAAAGGTTTGAGGAGTTTAAGAAATTATTTCCAAATCTTAAAAAATTAGGGGTGAAAGAAATAGCTAAAGTTGAGCCAGAAGTTGTTAAGGGAAGAAACCCAAAAGAACCAATCCTTGCCCTTTACTCTGAAGATAGTTATACAGTGGATTTTGGAAGACTCGCCGAATCGTTCGTAGAAAATTCTCTCAAGGAAACTAAAAAAAATATCTACTTCTAATCAAACATTTAATCCAAAAAAATATCGTGTGGAACAATTCTTTGCGACAAGTG
>JACZVS010000090.1 GCA_022572525.1 Nanobdellota archaeon | reverse complement strand
CAGAAATAGAAAAAGGAGCCGAAAAAGCAAGGTTTGGAAAGCTTGGGTTGCTAAGAAGTATACTAACTGAAGAAAAAATGAGGATGTTGAGAGAAATAAAAGAAAGCTCTCCAGATTCTATCTATGAATTAGCGAAATCTCTTAAAAGAGATATAAAGTCTGTGCGCGAAAACCTAAAACAGCTTGAGGAAATTGGATTTGTGAAACTTAAGCATCTTAAAATTAAGAAAAGAAAAATCAAAAAAGTTAAGCCCCTTTTAGTAGTGGACAAACTTAATGTAGTCATTGAGTTTGCTTAGCTTGCTTAACTACTAGTTTTTGGCACAGGACAACTTACAAGCTTAACAAGGATATTGTTAGGCAAAACAGATATTGCTTTTAGCACAACTCTTTTGCCAGGACATTCTCCTTTCGCTTCTTTCTTAATCGGGTCAATTAAATCTCTATCTTCAACTTCACTCTCGACTCTCGCTGTAAAAGAATAATCTCCTTTCAACGAACTTTCAAGTATCTGTGAAATTTCCTCTCTCGCAAGGTTGCAAGGATCTTCACAAATAAAACTTCTTCTTTGACATTCAATTATAAGTTGCTGAATATTTTTCCCCTCACATTCTGTTGTGTAATAGGAAATGCCATTAAGAAGATTGTTAACCCTAAAGCTTTCTCTTTCAACAATAGAGGAAGGCTGCCTTAAAGCCAGTAAGAGAAAAACAAGGCCTATGATTACCACAAGCACAATCACAAAGGCAAAGCCAATCATCTCTTGCTGCCCTTTCTTATTTTCATCTTTGATTGCCATTTTATTCTCTTTTAGGCACTCCTACTATCAATCTTCCAATCTCGCATTCATAAAAAGCGGCAAAGCCATTTCCCTTTTGAGTACAAAGTGTAACAAACGTGTCAAAGCTTGTTCTACTCACCCCCTTTTTAAAGAGCAACCATTCTCCACAATTGCTTGGGTAGTTATTGCCAAAGCTACACTGTTCTTGATTCCTAGGAGCAGGATAGTCTCTAACAATTTTAGCTTCGCTTAATCCTGCAAACTCGTCTTCAAAGCGCTCTCTTATCTGGGAAAAGGCAAGAAGCTTGTATGTATCTAAGCAATTAATCTCAGAAGCTGCTCCAAAAGAAAGGCTACATCTAAGTTCTGGCATGCCAATTATTCTGTTGAGAAGGGAATCGGCTCTCGCTTCATCGACTTGCTTGGCTATCCTATCTATCTCAAATATCTGGAATCGAGCATAGAATATCATAATCATGCCAAAGAGAAACACAAGGACTAGCAAAACCATCACAGTTTCAATCATCTTTACTTGCCCTTTCTTGTTTTTGAATGACATTTTAATAAAGTTGAGCACAACTAAAATCTCTATTTCTATCAGAGAATTCTCTTGAAGTAGTATAGAGAGGTTCTATAATGCTTAAGGATGGAGAAGAGCTTAAACTTCTGGCATTTCCCTTCATCTTTTGTAGGTCATCTCTAAAAAAGTCATAGGAGCATATTTGTGTTCTTCCTAGGAATACAGATTTTCCATGATAGATATCTGACATAGCAGCTACTTTACTCATAAGCCTGCGAAAATTACAATCATAAATCTCATAATCAGAGAAGACAGCAGCTTCCACTAAAGGCAAGCCAATAAACACACTCTTCTTTCCATTTCTAAAGCGTATTTCTCCATACTCAAACTCTTCTCCAAATCCTCCTTTACCAGCAATATTAACATCTCCTTGCTGAGAGGTAAATGATACAATCCTTGCATTCTCAAGCTGCTTACAGCAGTTTAAATCATTGCATGAAATAAAATTCTGTTCTGCTTCTAGTAATTCGCCACTAACATCTGAAATTATGTCTGCTACAATCTCACTGCTTTCAGAGTCATAAACCAAGCAAAATTGCTGTGAGGCATCAAAAGTAAAGATAAGGTCTGTAATCCTATAAGGAAGATTAAATGGCTTTGAGAAGACAAACATGCTTTTCAATTTAAGTTGTGTTGGAGCATAAACAAAATTCTCGATCTTCTCTTCCGCAATTTTGTTTCCAGAACCAACAAATAATTTTTCTTCTCCCGAAACACACCTAAATTCTAGCTCAACTTCATAATCAAATTCAACTTGCTTGCCAAAACCTTCTGCAATAGCCCCTATACTTGCAAATGGGTTAAAGAAAAGATCCATGTACTCTGCAACTACAACATTCTGCTTCTTCTGTTCTACTACTCCTGTTTTTGAGGCAAAGACAACTGCAAATATAATGATGACAGCTCCAACAAGGATGACAAGAATCCAATGCAAAAGCATTAAACCTTTCTTACTCATTTTCAATTAAGATATCCTCTCCTTGGTTTTTAAGATAAATCTCAATTTTTCCAGTATTCTGGAAGAATGTAGGATTCT
>JACZVS010000089.1 GCA_022572525.1 Nanobdellota archaeon | reverse complement strand
CCAGTTTCATAACTTGGTCTATCAACATCTAAGCTATATCCTTCATTGCATAGAGCAGCTATTACAAAACTTAAAGGTAAATGAATACCATCTTTTTTAGCTTTTGATAGAACTCGTTCTTGTGCTGTATACAACATTGCAACATTTTCCGCTTCACGCATTTCATCAATAAATCCGAATAACTTTTGTGGTTTTATTAATGGAAATCTCTCTCTTAACTTTCTCTCAAGGTTATCATATATATTTTCTTGTTTATAGGGGCTTTCTCTTATCCTTTTCCCGTTGTTTATTATTTGTGTAGCATAATTTGCTGCGCTTGCGCCAAATTTTATTCTTAACTGGTTTTGAATTGATTCATCGTCTTGCACCTGTACCTCTTGTTGAGAAATAGGTTTTTGAGTATATTGAGGATCGTGTTCTTTTGCAGGTTCGGATGAACAACCACAAAGTGATCCAACTAATAAGGCTAGTGTTAAATGTTTTTTCATAATAATAAGTGATATTTTATTAGTATTTAAATCTTTCTACTTGTTACTATAAATAAGTAGTTAAAAATATTATAGTTCAAAGCCCCTAGTAAACAATAAAGTACGAAACACTCTCAGAGAGTGTGCCCCAATTCTCGTAAAAGCCCCGAAAAAATTGCGCATAACATCGGAATTTAACGAAGTCACGACCGAAGGTAGTGTAACTGTCCGAAAGACTAGGAACCCCCTATTTTTCAGCATTTTAGCTCCAGCTAACTTTACACCTCACTAAACATCCAAGATAACTCTGGCCTTCCATCCCCTTGCAACCCTCTTGACTTCGAATTGGTGCATCGTAACAGCCTTTACATCTACAAGGGTTTGATGTCTCTTTACATCCAGCTTTTCTCCATGTGCAGTACAGTCTAAAGAACTACCATCTTTAGAAATCTTCATATCTGTAAATTTACTAAACAGCAATAAATCTTTATCTTTAATAAAAATCAACTCATCGAGAAACTTAAACAAAAGCTCTTCAATATTCTCAGCTTTAATTTTAATCTTCTTCTTTACCCTTGCCTTTATAGCCGTAACATTATTAATCTGAGTAGCTACAACTGCAATTCCAGCATCAGCAAAAAGTTTCTCAAGAGTAGGAGCTGTAGCCTCAAATGCCACATCTGCTACAGTTATGCCTTCAAGAAATTTATAACTCATAATTCACATTCCTTTATCTCTCTAGATAGCTCATCTTTATACTTTAAAATTCCTTCTCCTATGAAAACTAAATTCGTCTCATCAGCATCAAATCTTTCAAAGTCAAATCTGCCAGCAACATAATTGAAAAGATAGCTTCCATCAGGGAATATCACAAAGCCTTTTGATCTGTAGATCTCTTTAGGAAGCTCTTTAGCGAAATCTTCAAACCTCTTCCTGTCAAACTTTTTATCTGTTGAAATTGCAAAACTTTCCATCCCTTCTAAATGGCCTCCTTCTTCATGTGAATGCTCTCTTTTACCAAAAACTTTTTCAATTTCCAAACCAAACAAAAGTCTTGTATCCATTTCACAATTTTTAGCCTCGAAGATTGTTGCTTCTGGATTGAGTCGCTTTACTTTTTCTCTAACTTCTTCCAATTGATTTTCATCAGTAAGATCAACTTTGTTAAGCAGCAAGATATCAGCCATCTCTATCTGAACTTTTCCAATATAGCCAAGAGCTGGGAAGCGTATCATTCCATCAGCATCTACAATTGTAATAATCCCATCCAACCTTACGCCCTTCAAATTTTCTTGAATATCAAAGGCAATTGCATCTGGCTCTGCAACTCCTGTTGTTTCAACAACAATTGCATCTGGTTTCACTTTGCTAAGAATTTCCTTAACAGCCTCTTCAAATTCTCCTTGCAAAGAACAGCATACACAACCATTAAGCATTTCTATCATATCGATGTTCTTTCCCTTAATCACTTTGCTATCAATAGCAATTTCTCCAAATTCATTCATTAAGATAGCAAGCTTCCTCTCAGTCTGATCAAGAATCCTTCTGAGTAAAGTTGTCTTGCCAGCCCCAAGATAGCCTGTAATAATTGTTATGGGAATTCTTGCTTCCATAATCTAAGAAATAGAAATTGATATTTAAACCCTAACCCTTGACATTCCCAATTGGTAAAAACCTTACAACCTTTTTTGAAATTCCGGCCTTAACAGTTGCATCAATAACTTCATCTATGTCTTTGTACGCTCCTGCAGCTTCTTCTGCAACTCCAGGCATACTCACACTCCTAACATAAATTCCTCTTTGTTCCATTTCTCGCACAAGTTTATCTCCTCTCCAAGTTCTTCTTGCTCTTGTTCTCGACATTCTCCTTCCTGCCCCATGCGCTGTTGAGGCAAAAGTTTCTTCCTCTGCCTTTTTTGTTCCGAGAAGCAAG
>JACZVS010000088.1 GCA_022572525.1 Nanobdellota archaeon | reverse complement strand
CAACAAGGAGGACGCAAGGGCAGCCATAGATGCTGCTGAGGCTGGATTTAAAAAATGGAGTGAAGTTCCTGCTCCTAAGAGGGGAGAAATTCTGTTTAAGTTTGCACAGCTACTCGAACAGAATAAACAGCGCCTAGGTAAAATTGTGACAACAGAGATGGGCAAAGTTTTATCCGAAAGCCTAGGAGATATTCAGGAATCAATTGACACCGCATACTACGTGGCAGGAGAGGGCAGAAGATCATTTGGCCATACAACTCCATCTGAATTGCCAGATAAATTTGCGATGACTGTAAGACTTCCATTTGGAGTTGTTGCTTGCATAACTCCCTGGAACTTCCCAACTGCAATTCCTGCATGGAAACTAATGCCGGCATTAATTTGTGGGAATGGTATTGTGTTCAAGCCTTCATCTGATACTCCATTGTGTGCAATAGAAATTGTAAAGCTTCTCGAAAAGGCAGGAGTCCCAGGAGGAGTCGTGAATCTTATTACAGGCCCGGGAAAACCATTTGGAGAAGTTGTAACAAAAAGCAATAAAGTAGAAGCAATCAGCTTCACAGGCCACAAAGATACTGGAAAATGGATAACAGCAAATGCTGGCTTAAAGAAAGTTTCTCTAGAACTAGGAAGTAAGAATGCAATTATTATCATGGATGATGCTAAACTTCCTCTTGCTTTAGAAGGAGTTATTTGGGGAGCATATGGTACAACAGGACAAAGATGTACTGCTGCAAGCAGAGTTATAGTGCACAAGAACATTAGGAATAAATTCGAAAAGATGTTAGTAAATGCTTCCAAAAAACTAAAGCTTGGTCCTGGTTACAACAAATCATCACATGTCGGCCCTCTTATCAATGAAGCGGCAGTCAAGAAAGTTAATAGTTATGTTGAAATTGGAAAGAAAGAGGGGGCAAAACTCCTCTATGGGGGAAAGCCAGTAAAGGTTAAAGGAAAAGGATACTTTTTCCAGCCAACTGTCTTCAGAGGAACAAGAGACATGAGGATCTGCCAAGAAGAAATTTTCGGGCCTGTGGTTAGCATAATAGAAGCAAAGGGCATAAACGATGCAATAGACATTGTTAACTCAGTTAGATATGGTCTCAGCTCTGCAATTTACACGGAAAATATGAAGAATGCCTTTGAAGCAATTCAAAAAATACAAACAGGCTTAGTATATATCAACAGTTCAACAATTGGCAGCGAGGTGCACTTGCCTTTTGGCGGCGTGAAAGAAACAGGACATGGAAGAGAAGCGGGAATTCTAGGCATAGATGAATTCTCTTACATAAAGACAGTTTACATAGATTACTCTGGCAGGCTGCAGAAAGCTCAAATTGATGAATAAGTTAAAGCCAAAAATTTAAAAGAAATACCTTCTTTTGTTGTAGATGGCTAAGGCAAAAGTATCAATAATTGGAGGAGCTGGAAGAGTTGGAAGTACTCTTGCACTTTACTTAGCAGAGCGAAAGCTCGCAGATGTTGTTCTTGTAGATATTGCAGAAGAAAAAGCAAAGGGAGTTGCTCTTGACATCCTACAAGCGCTGCCTGTGTATGGGAATGAGACAAAGATCACAGCAGGCAGCTATGAAGATACAAAAAATTCAGATGTTGTTGTGATTACAGCAGGCTTGCCTAGAAATCCAGGAATGACTCGAGAGGAATTACTTGAAAAGAATTCTAGCATTATGAAAAGTGTTGTTACAGAATTTATTAAGTATTCTCCAAATACAATTCTTTTGATAGTTTCTAATCCCTTAGATGCAATGGTTTATGTTGCTTCCGAAGTTAGTAAATTTCCGAAAAACAGAATAATTGGAATGGCAGGAATTTTAGACACTTCAAGATTTAAGGCCTTTATCGCAGAAGAGTTAAATGTAGCTCCTAAAGAAATTGAAACCGTTGTTCTAGGAAGTCATGGAAATGAAATGGTTCCTCTGCTTAGCCATACTTTTGTAAACAAAAAGCCACTAAAAGACTTGCTTTCAGAGGAAAAGATTAATGCTATTATTGAAAGAACAAGAAATGCTGGAGCTGAGATTGTTGGCTTACAAAAAGATACTTCTGCTTATATTGCTCCAGCTGCATCGATAGCACAAATGATAGATTCAATTCTCAATGACAAAAAGATGATTCTTCCTTGTTCTGCCTATATTAATGGAGAATATGGGGCAGAGAGAATTTTTATCGGAGTTCCTGCTGTTCTCGGCAAAGATGGAGTTGAGAAGATAATTGAATTAAAATTGGAGAAAGAGGAGAAAGAAGAATTTGAGAAATCTGTTGAGTCTATTAAGAATTTAGTTAAAAACTTGTAGAGACAAAGGTGATTATTTTTTCTTGAAGGCGTTGATTAGAAATTTTGAAATATAGAAGAGATAACGATCCAGCAAGGCCGATGTTGTCGAGTT
>JACZVS010000087.1 GCA_022572525.1 Nanobdellota archaeon | reverse complement strand
GATATACGGAATGATTCTTGAGTAAGATGGTTAATAGAATAGTAGTTGGTATGCAAGTTGGAGATGAAGGAAAGGGAAAGATAGTTGATACACTTGCTGAGCATGCTGACTACGTTGTTAGAGTTCAGGGAGGGCCTAATGCTGGACATACAATTAAAGTTGAGGATGATGAAATCATTCTGCATTTAATTCCTTCCGGTATTTTAACTTCTGGCAATATTGTTGCCATAGGGGCAGGAGTTGTTCTAGATCCAAAAGTTTTGATGAATGAGCTTGCTTATCTGAACCATAGGGGTATAAGTGTTGAAGAAAGATTGTTAATTGATAGATTAACTCCTTTAATATTGCCACAACACAGATGTCTTGATACTGCTCTTGAAATCGCAAGAGGTAGGAAGGGAGCAGCAATAGGAACAACTGCAAGAGGTATTGGACCTGCTTATTGTGATGTTCCTGCCAGAAATGCAATGAGAGTTGGTGATCTATTACACTTCGATGAATTTGCAGAAATCTTTAGAGAGGATCTTGAAGGAAAAGTTGATCACATCCATCGGTTGGGAGTTGATAATGATCAGCTCTTTGTAATTTTAACAGCTTTATCAATGGCAGAAAGAAGGAATTATGAAGAATTCGTGGATGAAGGACATTTAGACTTTACGAAATACCATTCTCCAACCAGTGGATTGAATCCAGATAAAATTCTGGATGATCTTTCCAGGATTGTGAGAAAGATCGAACCACATGTAGCAGATGTTCCCGCAGTTCTAAATAAAGCAATGGATGATGGCAAGAGTGTTTTATTTGAAGGAGCACAAGGAACTATGCTTGATGTTGATTATGGTACTCTGCCTTATGTAACAAGTTCACACACAATCGCAGGAGTTGCTTGTACTGGTGCTGGTGTCGGTCCAACCAGAATAGATGAGGTTGTCGGAGTTGTTAAAGCTTATACAACAAGAGTTGGCGGGGGTCCACTTCCAACAGCAATGAGTGAAAGAGATGCGGATAGAATGAGAGAAAAAGGCGGGGAGTATGGTGCAACTACTGCAAGGCCAAGAACTATGGGGTGGTTTGATGTTCCTATGTTACAAAGGGCTGTTGTTCTTAACGGAGTAGACAGACTTATAGTAACTAAACTTGATGTCTTAAGTGGAGAAACAGAATTACCTTTTTGTACCAGATACTCTTTAGATGGAAAAATGTTAGAAGTATTTCCTTCTAATCGTGATTTTCCAAGAGTAAGGGCTAACTATGAATCACTTCCTGGTTGGAACGAAGATATCTCTGGTGTTAGAAGCTTTGACGATTTGCCTGAAAATGCGAAAAGGTATTTGTTGTATATCGAATTAGCTGCCAAAGAGGCCAACCCAAAAATTGAATTGATGGGTGTTGGGGTTGGTAAAAGGAGAGATCAGTATATCAAGGTTGATTAACCTTTAAAAACCACAAAAAAACAGAAATATTTATAAACTTTAAGCCTCTTGAAATAACATTCTGTAAAATGGCAGGCTTTATGGATTGGCTTAACAATGTGTTCGCCACAAAAGAGGAAGATGGCGAGTATTTAGAGATTGAGACTGGTCAGACTGGAGAGAAGGCTAAAATTTTAGTTAGGCCGTTTGTTCTTAGAGATTTTGATGATGTTAGGAATGTTCTCGAAACGTTGCGCAATGGATACACAATTGCTTTAATAAATGTAAAGAATCTTAGAGACAAAGATGTTTTTGAGTTAAAGAGAGCTGTTAGCAAAATTAAGAAGACTTGTGATGCTCTCGAAGGCGACATAGCAGGATTTGAAGATCTTATTATTGTAACTCCTGCATTTGCAAAGATATACAGAGGAAGAGGTACTGGCGGAGTTGTTGAGAAAGTTGAAGAAGCGAAGAAGTAGAAAGAAATAAATAGCAGTCTTATTCTTTTGATATTACACATAAAATGAAAGTCCTATATGTTGAGGCAAGAAGTAAGAAAACAATTCCTCTAGCAAAGCTTTCAGAGATTAAGGAAAAGAAAATTGGGTTGATTGCTACTGTGCAGCATCTTTCTCAGTTGCCGAGGGTAAGAGTTAAGTTAGAAGAACTCGGCAAAGAAGTTTTCACAGCTAAAGGAACTATCACACAACATGAAGGACAGATACTTGGCTGTGATGTTAATGCCGGTGCAAGAGTTGCCAGTAAAATTGATACCTTCTTGTATATTGGAAGTGGAGATTTTCATCCTCTTCATTTGGCATTCAAGGTTGCCAAACCGATCTATTTACTTAGTGCGCAAGGCGAACTCGAATACTTACCTCAAGAAAGGATCGATAAATTCTTACTGAGGAAGAAAGCAGCTTATGTAAAGTTCTTGCATGCTGAAAAGGTCGGAATTATTGTTACACTTAAACCAGGCCAAGAAAATTTGAGAATGGCTACTATGTTGAAAGAGCGACTTGAGAAGAAAGGTAAGC
>JACZVS010000086.1 GCA_022572525.1 Nanobdellota archaeon | reverse complement strand
CTCCGTCACATCTTATGATACTGAACTTCTTGTACTCCGCCTCTGGTGGTTCTATGGATGGAAATGTAGGTCTTTTAATTTTTCTGACTTCTCCAACAATGGTGATTGAAGGATCTATCTTTATTGGAAAGACTGCATTCTCGATCACAGAATAAGGAATCTTAATTGTTATGAAGAGGCCTTCTCCACTCTTTTTTACTTCATACTTTAACTGCACTTTACTTCCTGTAGCATCTTCCAAGAACACCGGATCAAATTGGAAGTAGCTGAAAGATAACTTCCCCTCTGTTTGTTTTGTAGTCACTTCATCCCAAACTTCTTCATCTATCATCAAATCAGAGTTCTTGTAATTGAAAATAAATTCAATTTCTAATTCTGGATCGTTTTCAAGAATTCTGGGGTCTGGAGTAAAGAATGTTTTTGAACTTTTGAGTAAAATTGTCTCCTTAAATGTTTCTGGAGTGTACTCATACACAATATCCACTCCATCTCCAAGTACATTTGGAAAGGTAATTGTGTCTTCATCAATGATCGCCTGAACATCTCTGACAGAACTTATTTGTTGTAAATGTCTTTTGCTGCTAACGTATCTCATTCTAAGAGGCTGGAAATTAATTTCTGAATCTCCCCTTACATATTTAATTGGATTCTCTTTTGTTAAATCTCTTTTAAAATACACCGAATAACTTTCTCCTGTAGCTTCGTAATCATATCCTGTAAAAAGTGATTGCCTTATTGCAGAGGCTGTTTCTGTCGGAGTTGAAAAAAACCTTGCGGGAGAGTCTCCTAGAATGTTAAATAGAGTAAATGCGCTAAGTACGACTAGTGCAACAACTGTTAAATGCCAAAATTCTACTTTGCCTTTTACATTAAACATCCTCTTTTTAGTTAGATAAGTAATAAATCTTAAGGAAATTCATTCTTATAAATTTTTTGAATGTAGTTTCCAGAAGAGAAAAGTATAAAAAGCGTCCACGCTTAAAAAATTAATAAAAAAAGAAGATGGTAAAAAGAAGAAAAACAGTTAGAAGAACTACAAAAAGAAAGACGACTAAAAAGACAACAAAAAAGAGGAAAGGAAAGGCATTCGGAGGCTACACAATTAACTTCAGAGGCCAGACAACAACCCTTGAGCAAGTTTTCGGAAGAAGCCCTATAGCTCCTTCAATGATGACCAAGAAGATTTGGGCACACGTTAAGAGAAGAAAGTTAGCTAGCAAATAAGAAAAAGTTAAGGGCTAGGTTCAAAACTTGCTAGATTTTATTTTCCTTTTATTCTTTTAGTTAGAAATATTTTAAAATTACTTTTTCTTGAGATATAGATGTTATTTAGAAGGAAGCAACGGAAAAAGAAGTTTAGATGGATTGCATTAAAGCTTGTCGGAATCATCTTTGTTATATTCATTCTTCAAGTTCTCTTTAAAGGAATTACAGAAAACTTTTCTCTTATCTCGACAGACATCACAACCAGGCCATGGATTCTTATTACATCAATTTTCTTGCACGGAAGTTTGACGCATTTGCTTTTCAATATGTTTGCGCTCTTCCTCTTCGGACTATTTCTTGAAAAGGAAATTGGCTCTTCTCGCTTCTTGTTTGTATTTTTCATAACAGGACTAATAGCAAGTCTTGCAGCTGCATACTTTTACCCAGCAAGTTTAGGAGCAAGTGGGGCAATTTATGGGGTAATGGGAATGCTTACAGTACTAAGGCCCTTGAAATTGGTATGGGCGTTCGGAGTGCCAATGCCAATGATAATTGCAGCAATACTTTGGGTGGCAATAGATTTCTCTGGTCTCTCCTCAAGCTTGCAAGGCATTCCAGTAGGAATCGCTTATGCTGCGCATCTTGCAGGGATTTTCTCAGGTGCTTTATTTGGATTTATGTTAAAGAGATACTTGAGATTTGAAAGATTAAGGAGAAGAGGAATGGCAGGAAGATACGCTTATCATGAGCAACAAAGAAGAAGACTTGAAGGCAGAGCAGGAATTTAAAAGCAAACTTTTTAAATCACTTAAGCTTTACGCTTCTAGAAAAAAGAGGGAAAAGAGGAAAATGCCGAAAGTTGATGTAGAATTACTGAAGAAGCTAATTAATGCATTTGGAGTTTCTGGAAATGAAGAAGAAGTCAGAGATCTCATCAGAAAGGAAATTAATCCTTATGTAGATGAAATTTATGTTGATAGAATGGGCAATCTAATTGCCAGTAAAAGAGGGGAGAAGCCAAAGGTTATGCTTTCTGCACATATGGATGAAGTTGGATTAATGGTTAAAAGGATTGGAGAGAAAGGAGCTATTCATTGTACTGCAATCGGAGATGTTGATACTTCTACAATTATAGGCCAGACAGTACATATTAGAACAAAAAAAGGGGACATCCACGGAGTTATAACCACAAAAGAGATTTCTGCAGGAAAATTGTTGAAGGCAATTGCAAATATAGAAGATATAATAATCGATACAGGGCTTAGTAAAAAACAATTAGAAGAAGAAGTAGTAGAAATTGGAACGTATCTACCTCTTGAACAGTTTTCTTGTTGTTTAGATAAGAG
>JACZVS010000085.1 GCA_022572525.1 Nanobdellota archaeon | reverse complement strand
AAATGGGGGAGGGCCAGCAGTTATAGCTGTTGATGAATTAGTTAGGAGGGGCCTTGAACTCGCAAAATTTGAAGAGCGAACTGCCGCTCACCTACGTAAAGAAATGCCACCTATCGTCAACATAGCAAATCCCTTTGATCTTCTCGGTGATGCAAATGATGAACGCTTTAAGGTTGCAATAACATCAGCATTAGAAGATAAAAATGTTGACATTCTGCTAGTCATACTCCTCCCTCAAACACCAGCAATAACAATTAATATTATTAATATCTTAAAAAATCTTTATGAAAATTCTAGCAAACCTATTTGCTTAATTGTTCCTGGAGGAAGTTTTGCAGAAACAATCAAAAAAGAAATTGAAGAATATATCCCCTCTTTTAGTTTTCCAATTAATGCGGTAACTGCTGTAAAAGCTCTTGTGGAGTATCATACAAGTAACCCCAACACACAAAAAAGATCTAATCAAAAATAATTCTTACATCGACAGCCTTAGTTCCTTCCTCACTCAACATTAATGGATTAATATCAAGTTCAGCAATATCTTTCATTTTTTGTGGAATTTTCGATAGCTTTACGAGAACTTTCTTCAGCCTTTCAACATCAAATTTTTTCCTTTTACTAAGAATTACCTCTTTTGCCTTTAAATCATTTATCATTTCAGAAGCATCTTTTTCATTAATAGGGCATACTCTAAATGACACGTCGTGCAGGGCTTCTACATAAATGCCGCCAAGGCCTAGCATAACAACATGCCCAAAAGTAGTGTCTTTCTTTAAACCAACTATTAACTCAAGCCCTTCAACAAATTCCTGTAATAAGACCTCCTCAAACTTAATTTTTCCTATCTTCGCCGCCTCCCGCAGATTTTCAAAAGCCTCTTCAAAGCCTTCCTTGGTTTTAACAACCTTCACACCACCAATTTCTGTTTTATGTAAAGCATCTTTTGAGATCAGCTTCAGAACCATTGGGAAGGAAAATCGACTCAACTTTTTCGTCGCCTCTTCTAAATTTCTTGCAGTCTCGTAATAAGCGACATTTAGATTAAGTTTCTCTAAAAACTCATTCGCCTCTTTTCCAATGAGGATTTTCATAGATAAAAGATAATTTTAAATATTTATAAAGTTTCCTTCTAAAATGCCAAAAAAGAGACTTTTAGAATTTTATGGAACAGAATGCAAATTTTGCATAAAAATGGCCCCGCTAGTCGAGAAGCTAGAGAAAGAAGGTGTTAAGATCGAGAAGTTTGAAGTATGGCATAATTCAAAAAATCAAAAACTTCAGAAGCAATACGATGCGGGATTTTGTGGGGGGGTGCCTTTCTTTATTAATACAGAAACCGGAGAGTGGATTTGTGGAGCTGTTTCCTATGATGAGTTCAAGAAATGGGCTCTTGGGAAAAAGAAATAAGATGAAAAAAGTAATTGCAACCTTCCAAGTTGAATACCTACAAATTTTAGACGAGCAAGGGAAGATCGACGATTCTTTATTTAATGAACTTGGCCTTAAGGATGATAACATCAAACATATGTATAAATTAATGATTCTTTCTAAGAAGTTTGATGATGCTGCTCTTGCTTTACAGAGGGAAGGAAGGCTTGGCACCTATGCTTCAGCAAGGGGACAAGAAGCCTCTCAGATTGGAAGCATTCTTGCATTAAGAAAAGAAGATTTTGTGTTTCCAGCTTTCAGGGAAATTCCTGCTTATATTGCAAGAGGAATGCCAATGCACATGCTTCTTCAATATTGGGGAGGAGATGAAAGAGGAGAGAATGTACCAAAAGACATTAACATGTTTACAGTAAGCATTCCTGTTGGATCTCAACCACCACAAGCTGTTGGATATGCATGGGCAGCTAAATTAAGAAAAAAAAATATAGCAACCCTTGTTTATTTTGGAGATGGAGCAACAAGTGAAGGAGACTTTCACGAGGCAATGAATTTTGCAGGGGTATTCAAAGTGCCATGTATCTTCTTCTGCCAGAATAATCAGTATGCGATAAGCTTGTCAAGAGAGAAGCAAACAGCAAGCAAGACTATCGCACAAAAAGCAATAGCCTATGGTTTTCTCGGCATACAAGTAGATGGGAATGATATCTTCGCAGTTTACAAAGCAACAAAAGATGCGCTTAATAAAGCATTAAAAGGGGAAGGTCCAACTCTGATTGAAGCTTACACTTATCGCTTGCAAGATCATACAACAGCAGATGATGCTAGCAGATATAGGGAACAAGAGGAAGTTGAAGAGTGGAAGAAAAAAGATCCGATTGATAGGCTAAGAAAGTTTATGAAAGGAAAGGGAATTTGGAGTGAAGAATATGAAAAGGGTCTCTTGCAAGAAGTTGAGAAGAAAGTAAAAGAAGCTGTTGATAAATACGTATCAATGCCAGAGGCAAACTATGAAGATATTTTCAAATACACTTTTGCAGAAATGCCATGGAATCTCAAAGAACAACTTGAGGAATTCAAAGGCATCTTAGAAGGAAAATCCCCCCAAAAGACAGAAGAAAAAGAAGCGGAGAAGAAGAGCAAGAAGATATTGAAGATGTTGAAATCGAACAAGTAAAACCA
>JACZVS010000009.1 GCA_022572525.1 Nanobdellota archaeon | reverse complement strand
ATCTGTCATGAGACCAAATGCTGATGGTACTAACATAGCTTGGACTTGTGCTGATGGCACTTGTGGTACTGGACATTATACTGTTGTGGATGATCCTGTACTTAAGCCGACTGTACCGACTCTTGCTGATAATGTTAGCTCAGTTGGTAATAATGCAAGAGAGGTTTTCCAAACATCTAGTCCTAGTGATGTTGATACTGGGTCCACTACAATTGATGTTCAATTATTTCTATATGCTTCAACAGGAGATAAAAGGCAAATAAGGTACAAGATCTGTGACGCAGAATCTGGAGGAGGTGTTGATTGTACTACTGAACAGACTATTGGGGTGAATGAAGCTGAAGCTTGGTACAATACAACAATTGAAACTATAAACTGCGCTACTTGGGGTCATGCTGATTGCCAAGTAGCTGCTGATGCCTTGTTAATCGACTTGAAGCAACAGCAATCAAGTGGAGGAGCTGGAGGAACTGCTTTTGTGTTCGCCGCTTATATTAATATTACTTATACTGCTGGAGCAGCGCCAAATGTCGCCCCTTTCGTAGGAAATGCAAGCATAAATGAAACTCTTATCCTGCTTAATGAATTCGTATGCCTTAATGCAACCGCCCATGATCCTGAAGGAGATCCTATAACTGTAAGAGCAAGGGTATGGAACACTACAAATTTTGTCAACTTCACAATGGTAGATGATGGCACAACAGGCTGCGATGGAGCTAATGCCGACACAATTTTCGGGATAGTTGTGCAGTCAGGAAAAACAGGAACATGGAATTACACTCATGCAATAGCCAATGATTCTAATGGAGCTTTTAACACTACCATAGTCAACAGGAGATGGAATGTCACAGATATTCCTGAAATAACAACTATCGACCTTGACGATGATTTTGTAACCCCTCTAGATGAAATTGACTTAATTGCTTTTGGAACAAGAAATGTTTTCTGCAATGGAACTGTTACAGATGAAGATGGAGGAGGTGATGTTTCAGTTGTAAATGCGACATTGCATGATACCGCTGCTTCATCTCCTGGAGCTGCAGATGCTAATGCAACTCATTACACTAATCAAAGTTGCTGGCTTTCATCAGCAAATGGCGATTTTAGGTCTTTTGAGTGCCTTTTCAGAGTGCGCTATTTTGCCAACAATCAAACCTGGCAGTGTAATGCCACTGCTTACGATTCATTAAATTATCAAAATTCTAGCAGGATTAACGCAACTATAAATGAGCTTATAGCATTAAGTGTTCCAGCAACAATAGATTTTGGCACTCTTGAGCCTGGCGAGACATCTGCTGTGAACAAGACAAATATCACAAATGCAGGAAATATTCTTATTGACCTAAAAATCTATGGATATGCGAATAACTTCACAACTTCTGATAATGCCTTGAACTGTACAACTTCTACTGGGTTAAAAAACAATATCTCCCTTTACTATTTGCGTTATAATGTGACAGATCTCCCTACTTGTAGTAGTTTTAGCTGGACTAGCAATTATTGGAATCTTACTAATGACTCTGGAAATAATGAGAAAGAATGGCCTCAATTTAATCTAGGCAAGCAAACTGTTGAAGGCACTTTAATGCGGAACTACACTTGCTGGGTTCTTCAACTTCCTCCAGAGGTAGCAGGAACTTGTAAAGGAATAGTAAGCTTTACTGCGTGCAAGGATGGCAGTTGTCCAGAGGCTTAATTATGGAGCTTATAGGAAAATCGATAGATTCATGAAAAGGTTTTTATATTTTTCGCATCTTAAAATAATAAGCAAAAGGCAAAAGGGGAGAATGCAAACCAAACAAATAGTACTGATATCAATTATATTGTTTTTCTTAGCCATCGTATTGATATCTCCTAATGCAGAGGCAGTAGGAGTGGGAGTGTCTCCTGCCACTTTACACTTCTCAAATATGTTGAGAGATGGATATGCAGAAGGATTCATAACATCAAGTGTAGGCACAGATAATTTTGTAAGTGTTTCCGCAGTTCCACGAGGCGAGATTGCAGAGTGGATCGACTTCCCTGAAGGCCCCCTGCTTCAAGTTAATAAAGACAATCCTGGTCGTTTCAAAATTGTTGTAACGCCTCCTTCAGATGTGGCAAATGGAATTTATAATGGATTTATCCGCTTTACGACTTCTCCGCTTGGTGAGATAACAACAGGAGCTGGCTCTGCTGTTACAGTTTCGGTTGATGCAAGTATTAGTGTTGGGATAACAGATACACAATTTTTGAAATGTACGGCAACTGGCTTTGTTATAAAAGACACTGAAGAAGGCCAGCCGCTATTACTTTCTATAAATGTGTTTAATGAAGGAAATGTTAGGGTTAGGCCAGAGGTTGATGTTACAATCTGGAACCAAAGACAAGATAAAATAGTTGAGACCTTCAGTTTTAAGGCAGATAAGGGAGCTCTGCCAACTACAAGAGAAACTTTTTTCTTTAATCTTCCCAATAAAAATTTAGACATTGCACAATACTGGGCAGACATAACAGTTAGGCCTTGTCAAGATAGCAAATTACTTACATTTGATATTGTCGAGCCTGGAACTTTAGCTTTAGATGGAATTTTGAAGACAATCATTACAAAAGTCTGGGCAGAAGTAGGAGAAATTACTCAGATAATAGCAGTTTTCCAGAATATTGGAGAGTCTCCAGTAAAAGCGAAATTCAAAGGAAATGTCCAGTTAGATGGTAGGGTTATCCAGATCTTAGAAAGCGAGCAAGTTGTTGTTGGAATTGGAGAGGAAGTTAACCTTACAACATTCTTTACTCCTGGAGTGCCAGGAAGATTTATTGTGAAGGGAAGAGTTTTTTATGGTAACAAACAAACTTTTGATAATACTGGCATAATAAATGTTGCTGGGATAAGAATTAATTATATACTAATAGCAATCTATGGGTTAGTTGTGGCTCTTTTAGTATTTATAATCTACAGACTTTATAAAAGAAGGATGAGAGCTTATTAATTCCTTTTTCTTCTTATCTTCTTAAGCGAGAAACTGCATAATCATAATACCCTCTTGCAAACCTTAAAAGCTTAGTATCTTTTTTCTCGGTTTTGGATATAACAGAGTAGAGTTCGGCAACATGCTCAAGTAAGTTGCGGAGATTCAAGCCTAAATTTGCCTTTTCTGCGACATGAAGCTCTTTAATCTTTGAATACAAGTTTAGCTTGTTATAGACACAAAGAATTTTACTGTAGGAAATTCTTTTACTGCCCGTATCAAGTATTTTGTATAATTCTACAAGTAGAGAGTAGCTTTTGCTTGCAAGAGAGAATTTTCCATTATCTATGTAGAAGTTTGATGTCTCTACAATTTCATGAAAATGTTTCTCGGTGTCAGTCAGCGCAATACTTTGAAGTTGCCTTTTCTGTGGAGCATTTAGTGGCTTAACGTATTTATCAAACATGCCTCTAATTACTCCCTCATTTTTGCCTTTATCTACTCTATAGTCTCTTTTATACTGGTTTGAATATTTCATTTTCATATAGTCATAAGCTAGGTCTTTAGGGTAGCCATAGCCATTTCTTCTCCCTCTACCATTAATTCCCTTCCTACCATTAACTCCGTTGCCGTTCCCATTTCTTAAGTAAACAAAGTAGAATACGACTAAGAATGTTAGGATAATTAATCCAACAAGCATCTTTGCATTTGCTACTACAGAAGCAGCTGATCGTCCAAATACTGAAAGGCCTGTAATAAATCCATAGCTGCCAACTCCATCTGAAAGGATAAGGGTTTTAGTTTGCCTTGCATCTGCTCGTAAGATTTTCTTATCTACATAATATTCAATCTTATCAATATCTTTATCCCATCTTACTACAGGATCTTCTTCTAAAACTTCATATCCTTCTGTTATGAAAGTAACTTCTTTTGTTGAAGCAGCCACTGTTTTCGGGATTATCTCTACAACAGACATATTTTCACCAAGAGAGGAAATCTCCTTCTTTATTAATGTAACTTCTCTTTCCCCCCCAAAAAGAGAAACCTTAAAGAAAGTTGAAGTAACCTCGACTTCTATCCCGCCTTGCAACCTCCAATTTTGTATTATATATCTCTCTCTTTCTCTAGGGGTTAGTTCGTAAGTAAGAAGTTCGGCAATCCTTTCAATATCCTTAAAAGAAGTTTTTTGGATAAAAGCATCTTCTGTTTCTAGAGAGATGTCTTTTGGCAAGTCCCTCATGATGGCCTTTACCTTTAAATTAATTCCTTGAATTTCATTTTCAATATCAGTTCTGCTTCTTGTCCCACTTTTTAGTTTTTCTAGAACTTCTTTAAACCCATTACATGTTGCCTTTGCATTATTGAGTTGCAAGATTAAGCCAAGTTCTTCAGAGGCTGGATTTCTCTCTAGGATTACTTTAGCCTTTTCAACTTCAATAATTTTTGAGTCAACTTTTCCTATTGCAGAATTTATATTTTGTACAACTTGGACTGGAAGTGTTTGTGTCTTTGTTTGAGTCTGCGTCTTGGTTTGTGTATTTCCCTGCTGATTCTCTTCCACTTCTCCAACAGAGGCAGAAATTTCAACACTTAATGGCCCAACATTGCCGGCAGCATCAACACCCGCAACTTTATAATAATACTTCTTATCAGAATCTATCTCGTCTATTGTTGAAGATGCATCCGGTGGAACACTCTTATAGTAGTTTGCGTAGTTGACATCACTCTTAGTGCCTCTATAGATATTGAAGTTTTCTAATTCTTCTCCTTCATAGAACCATGTAAGTTTAACTTCGCGTCCTTCTACTTCTATATCTACATTTAGAACTTGTTCTGGCTTTACTGCATCTACTATAAACCAGTTTCCTTGGGTTATTAAATTCCCAATATGGCCACTCAAGTCCATTGCAGAGAAAGCAAAACTGCCAATCTTATCATTATCCCCATCAGTAATAATCATGATTCCTGTCCATGTTTGAGAAGAGCCATCAAGAGGAATCTGTATACTTCCTTGTCCAGGGAAAGAGTAGCTTAAAGTCGGCCTTGGCTGAACAGGCTCAGAAGTTAAAAGTTCAATTTGTATTCTTCCAGCTCTTACAAATGGCGGAACGCCAAGAGATACTATTCTTGCAGAAGGTAGATTATCTACTATTACATTTACAGTTTCATTTTTAACATTTCCTGCATTGTCTATTGCATTCGCAACAATTGTGTAAGTACCATCTACGATGTTCTCCCATTGATATTGCCAATTCTCTCTTCCAATAGCATTGCCTGCTTGCCCATTAATCACAACTTCAACTTTCTCGATGCCAGAAATGCTATCTGCAGAAGTTCCTGTTATTGTGAATGTTCCTCCTTCTATCTGTTGTCCTTCTGATGGGGATATTATTGTGACTGATGGAAGAGTTATATCAATCTTCAGGATCTGGCTAATTGTATTTTCTATGTTATTGGAAGTATCTATTGAATAAAACTTGATATAAGACTCTCCTTCATCTGAATGTCCAAATGGTGTACTGTACTCTATGTTTGGATCGCATGAATTACTTGCATCTTTACAATAAAAGGTTATATCACAAGCCACATCATCTGTGCAAGTCAAGGTTATTGATATAGGAGAATTCTGCCATTCTTCAGATGTGAAAGAGATCTCTGTTACTGGAGGGGTAGTGTCATTTGTATGATTCTCTGCTAGGACATGAGTAATAGGTTGATTCGCTATCAAGATCGAGATAAAGGAGAATAGTAGGAAAATTCCCAACATCTTCAAAACATTCATGGCCATTCTCTTTTTCTTCATCTTAATCTTTTCAAAACCTCCTCATCTTTTTTGATAGCTTCTTCAACAATTTTCTGCAAATAATCCTTTAACTTAATCTTCTTGAGAGTAGAAATGATCTTAGCCTTTGTATGAGCGTCTTCGCTGAGAGGGATGTTCACCTTTTTTTCTACAGATTTGTCGGCCATTTTATCACTACGCCAATAGTGCAGTAAAGCTCACTATGCCCTTACAAGTCCCGGAAATGTCTGACTCCCCCGCTGTAGGAATTTTCAAGACCCAGCAAGTGTAATTCCTTGTCTGTGCACCTGCGGTATCAATAGTACGCTGAGCAATATCAAATTGAGTCCATGTTATTTCGTTACTGATATTGGTAAGGTTAGTATAGTTCCCAAGCCAGCTTAAAAAATTACATGCAGCAGCAGTCACGTTATACCTCATAAAGTAAAGACTGATATTCTTATCAACCCCTCCAGTGCAATTCATCGCATTTGGAGAGTTAGTTGCATTGTTCGCATACCCGTAAATCTTTATGTTTAAGTTTCTATTCCCCGTATTTGTCACATTTGAATTGTTAACTGCAGATGTGTCTCCAGGATTTAAAGTGCCATAGTTGATTGTTGCAGGAACATTGAGAGCAAGAAGTGAATTCATTGTTTTGTTGGCATAAGTTGAGTTTTGATTATCTGCTGTGTCGATAGCAGTCATATTGCAACTCCACGTCTGATTATTTGCATAATACTGAACAACAAAAATACATTCTACCCCAACTATAGATCCACTTACATCCCCAATACTACATGATGAATTAGTATAGTGATCATTATTATCATCTCCAGACTGTGAATTTGAATTAATATGGTCATACAAAGTTGCATTCACAACAGAAATATCTCCTCCTCCATTCGGATCATTAACAGTTGCATTACACTTTATTTCCACAGTCGCATTCTCTAAAAGAGTGAGATCAGCATCTCCTACATTTATGAATATTTCCATGGAGTCTCTTAAGATAAAGGGATCCAAATTCGACACAGTTACAATAGTATCAAGAGTATCTCCTGCTACAATGTTAAATAAAGGAATCATCGATGCCATTAATAGTACTGCAAATAGCAATATTTCTCGCTTTTTCATTCTACCTCTTTCTTTGGTTTTTATAGAATGTAAGTATTTTTAAACCTTTCTTTTAAATCATTCGGGAGTTATCTTTCTAGAAATCTAGTTCTTCTAGGGCTATCTTTCCTCCCAGAATATTTAATCAAAAATCTTAAATAATGCTTTTGTTTGACCTTTTAAAAGAGGAATATGAAATGAAGAGGCAAGAGAATTTGTTTAGTGTAGTGGTCTTTATCCTAATTTCTCTGGTTTTTTTCTCTATCTTCTTCTATACACCGAAGCTTGTCGGTTTTATTACTGGATCAAGTGTAACAATAAATACTCCTCCAGAATTTAATAATTCAAGACCCCTTCCTAATATCACTTTTCCTGAAGATACAACAGTTGAAAATGCCATAGATCTTAATAGGAGCTTTTTCGACCCTGATGGAGATACATTTATTTTCAAAGTTTTTGGAAATTCTTCTGTTATTGTGACAATAAATGCAACAACAAAGAATGTAACCCTTTCAGCAGAGAGGAATTTTAACGGAATAGAGCAGATCTATTTTGTTGGAGATGATGGATTTCTGAGAAATGCTACCTCTAATAACGTAACAGTTAATGTTACTCCTGTAACAGATGTGTTTTGGGCATATAGCGGAACTAACTTTTCTCTGCTGAATTTGAGCCAGCTCATCAATTTCTCGATCTTCAATGATTTCGGAAAAGTAAACTATACTTTCAATGTAGTAAACTTCTCGGCAAATAACTCAAGAGGGGAAGACATAAATCTTACTAAACATGTTAACATAAGCTCTAATAGGATAGAGGTGAACTCTACTCACATGCCAGAGTTGAATGAATCAGCAGAACTTACACTTAATGGCTTAACATTTGATGATCCAAGACCTTTAAGAAATGGGGAAATATGTCCTTCAGATATATGCACAGAACTTTCATTCGGTGGAGGAGATTTTGTTTTCAATGTTACTTCTTTCACAATTTATAGTTCAGAAGAAACTCCGGGAATCACAGCAAAGGTAGTGGGAGGCGGGCCTGGTAGAAGGCCGCCCTTTGTAACCACCTTTGTTGTCGAGCCAGAAGCATTGAAAGTAAGATTAAGACATGGTGAGACAGTAAAGCAATTCTTTAAGATTAAGAACAACATGAACAAGGAAATAGAACTTACTTTAGATCTAACCAACATACGAGAATTCCTTATTTTCCAGGAAGGGGAAGATATTACTAAGCTAATAGTGGAATTTACCCTCTCACCTGGAGAAGAGAAACTTATTCAGCTGACCTTTTTTGTCACAGATGATTTTGAGCCAGATGTTTATCTTAAGAGTCTGACTCTCAAAGCTGGAGAAGCAGAGCAAGAAGTTCCTGTAATCATAGAAATTCTGTCTAGGGACATTGTTTTTGATCTTACAGTAGAAATTTCCGAAGAGTATAAGGAAATCCTTCTAGGAGAAAGCTTACTTGCAAAAGTTACTGTTTTCCGCCTTAAAGAAATTGAAGGTGCAAATATCACAGTTTACTTTATTGTTAGAGATTTCTCTGGAAAAGAGATTATGCGCAAGAGCAAAACAATTTTTGTGGAATCTTCAGTTTCATTTACAGAAGAATTGTTTATTCCAGAAATAGCTCCAGGAAAATACATTTTAATAGCAAAAACAACATTTGATGGCAAAACTGCTGTTGCTTCCGACACTTTTAAGGTTGTTGAGAGAGTGACTTTTGCTCTGATTTTCTTTTTCTTACTAGGAATTCTGGCTGTTGTTATAATTTTGACTACAATCTTACTAAGGAAGGCTGTTTCAAGGAGAAGGCTTGTGAGAGAATTGGAAAGGCTTCATAGTTTAATTGCAGAAGCTCATGAATATGCAAGGATAGGAGACAGAAGAGATGCCTTAAGGCTCTATAAGATTGTTAAACAGAGATTTGACAAACTGCCAAGTGAAGGAAAAAGGAGAATCCAGAGAGAGGCAAGAGGATTGGCAAAAGAGATTGGTATTTAATCTGTGAGTGAGCAAAGTTTAAATAAATATTAATTGTAAAATTATGAAGCAAAGAGGAAAGAGAGAGTGAAACAAAAGACGTTTTTATTTTCCATTTTCACCGTATTATTAACAATAGCAACTTTCACTTCAGTCTTTGCACAAGCAACTGAGGTAAAACTTTCATTTTCTCAAGGCGATGAAAAAGAGATTGTCTTAGAAAATATTTTGGGATTCTATTCAATTAATACGGAAATAAGTGGAGCAGACTTCCTTTCGATCGAAGATGGAATGCTTCTAGTAAATGTTCCATTATTACAAAAAGCAGGCCCCTATTTCGGGATAATTCTGGCAGATGGTAAGGAAATTCCTTTGGTAGTAGACATTAGCGATAAAGATTCTCCATTTGAAATAGAAGTGACCTTGCAAAATGGGGAAATTGCAATGGGAAAAGATATTAATTTCTTTCTTGATATAAAAGTTGTAAAGCCAATTGGGAGGGCTTCTGTATCGATAAGTTACGAAGTTAAGGATCTCCAAGGAAATTCAATACTTAAGGAACAGAAAGAAAAAACCATTGAATTTTCCGAAATTGTAATAGATAATATTGGCATTCCCTCTTTTGTTGAACCAGGAAAGCATGTCTTAATCACAAAAGTGGATTATCAAGGTAAATTAGCAGTTACAAGCGAGTTTTTTGAGGTTAAAGAAAATAAAGTTGTAATTCCCACATCGTTTTCAAGCACAAATAAATTATTCTTTATACTAATAATTATTGCAATCATAGCATTGCTTTTTACTTTATTATACTTCAAAAGAAGTTTAGATCTTATTATTAAGCAGCATCCAAGGAAACTTACACAGATTTATGCTGAATTTACAAAGACTAAAGAAGCAAGTGCCGCTCTTGAGAAAATTAACAGACTGTCAGAGCTTCTTGACAGAGCTTATAAAATTGGAGCAATAGACAAAAAAAACTTCGCCAAACTAAGAAGCAGAATTACTAGGTTAGTCGGAAAAGTTGAAACAAGATTTGCTAGGGGAAAGAAACCTAAGGGCAAAATTGGGATTAAAGATCTAAGGCGAGAGCTTATACTAATTGATAAGGCTTATAGACTGGGTTCGATCAAGAAAAGCCGTTATGAAAGGGCGAAGAAGAGGATTTTGAGAGCTCTTGCAGAGTATGAATTTTAGGTCTGATCGAATCCTGATCAAAATCTGGAAATCCCAAAGAGAAATCAACGAAAAGTTTAAATATGCCTTTTAATAGTGCTTTTAAAAGAGGAAGATGAAAAAGTTAAAGAGAGAGAAATCCTTGCTTCAATCTGCTTTAAGAGGCGTTAATCAGGAACTGAAGCGCCTGCAAACTTCTAAGAAGTCTGCAACAAGAAAGTTAAAAGATACTAAGACTAGCTTGCAAGATACTCAGACAAAAGAGTCAAAACTTAGGGATCAACTTAATATGCTAATTACAAGAGAAACAAAGCTTGGTAGAAGAAAAACTGAGCTTAAGAATAAGCTTGATTCTATTTCGACAAAGCTGGATAAAGTTGTTAGGTTAAAAGATGATTTAAAGAATATTTAACTTTTTCTGTTAATCCCCTTCTATCAATTTTTCTCCTTTATGCTTTGCCTTAACATGTGCTTCTAAGCTTTTCACATGCTTCTTACAATAAGGGCATTTCCCCTCTGTTGA
>JACZVS010000084.1 GCA_022572525.1 Nanobdellota archaeon | reverse complement strand
TGCTTGAGGAGAAGAAGAAAATCAAATTCCCAGATATTGCGGAGATCTTTGGTATAGATATTAAAAAAGTTGATGAGCAGGCAAAAATTTTGGAAACTCATGATCTTGCAGAGATCCATTACCCAGCATTCGGAAATCCCTCACTAAAATTAAAAGTGAAAGTGAAAGAGGAGGAGGTTAAAAAAGGCGAAGAGAGTAAGAAAGGTTAAATGGCGAGAAAAAAAGAGAGAGCAAGTAGAAGGAGAAGGAAAAAGGTAAGAACAAGAACGGTAAAGCCGAGAGTAAGGCGAGTAAAGAGAAGGCGTAGAAGCAAGGTTAGAAGCTGGAAGGTAGTGAAGAGAAAAAGGATAAAGATAATAAGAAAGCCAAAAGTAAAGGGAAAAATTGTTGAGTCTTACACTGTAACTGCTAATGATGTCACTGTAACTGTAAACATAGTAAAATATGAAGGGAGATTTAAGTATGAGATTACGATGCCAGAATTTTCACCTGTAACAAAAGCTCTTCTAGATGAGGTGAGGAATGTTATTGTTAGTGAGGTAATTGTAAGCTCAACAGAAGTTCTAGATCCAGCTTCGCTCGAGGGCCTTAAAAATAAATTCAGGGAGAAGGCAGAACAGCTGCTTGATGAGAAAGTTCCTTTCATAAAGCCAGCAACAAAACATTTGCTTGTTGGAAGATTGATGCAAGAAATGCTTGGCCTTGACAAAATAGAGTTTCTACTTAATGATCATGAACTTGAGGAGATAGTTATTACAAGTGCAACTGAACCTGTAAGGGTTTATCATAAGAAGTATGGATGGGTTTCAACAGATATTTTTTCGAGAAGCGAGGAAGAAATTGTAAATTTCTCAAATATTATCGCGAGACGTGTCGGCAGGCAAATTACAACTCTCAATCCTCTGCTGGATGCGCATCTAACAACAGGAGACAGAGCAAATGCAATTTTGTACCCTATTTCGACAAAAGGGAATACAATTACAATTAGAAAGTTCAGAAGAGACCCTTGGACTGTTACAGATCTTATAAATAATAATACCTGCAATGCAGATGTTTTTGCTTTGCTTTGGCTTGCAATAGAGTATGAAATGAACATTTTATTTTCTGGAGGAACTGCTTCTGGAAAAACAACTTTGCTTAATGTTTGTATGCCTTTTATCCCAACAAACCATAGAATTATAAGTATAGAGGATACGAGGGAGTTAATGTTGCCGGATACACTTTATTGGGCACCTCTTGTAACAAGGCAGCCAAACCCAGAAGGCAAAGGAGAGGTAACAATGCTTGATCTTATGGTGAACTCTTTAAGAATGAGGCCTGATAGAATTGTTGTGGGAGAGATCAGGAGGAGTAGAGAGGCAGAAGTTCTGTTTGAGGCAATGCATACAGGTCATAGTGTTTATGCTACTGTTCATGCAGACACTGCAGCAGAAACAATCACAAGGCTTACGCATCCCCCTATAAATGTTCCTCCGAATTTGTTAGATGCGGTTAATCTCAACGTTGTTCTTTTTAGAGATAGAAGAAAAGGAACTAGAAGAGTTTTGCAAGTTGCAGAGTTTATTGTGGAAGAGGACAGGGCAACTCCCAATGTAATTTTTAGGTACAAACCAACAATTGACAAAATTGTTTCTCATTCAAAGAGCTTCAAGTTTTATGACGATATTGGCAGATATACGGGCATGACTGTAATAGAGATCAATAAAGATCTGGCTGACAGAAAAAAGATCTTGATGTGGATGGTTAAAAAAAATATAAGAAGCATTGGGGAAGTAAGCAGTGTAATGAATGCTTACTATTCAGATAAGAAAAAACTACTCTCATTAGTAAATAAAAATGGGAAATTTTCCTCACTTTAAAATAGGTGTAAGATGAGACTTCCTTTTTCAATTTTGCCGACAAAAATATTGATAAGAATTAGTTTGTTTAGACCAATAGCAAGCAAGATCGCAAAAAGGTTTCCTTCTCTGAGCACGCTACTTAAGCAGGCCAAGTCTGATATGAGTAAAGAAGAGTACATTACAATCGCTATTACAAATGCTCTTATGGTGTTTGTTCTTCTTTTGATAGGTTCCAATATTGCCCAGATTTACCTGGAAACTCGGGCTATTGCCTTAAGTATTTTTATTGCAGCTGCAGGCTCCTTATTCGTATTCGGAAATTCATTAATTTATCCGAGGATGATTGTCAATAGAAAAGTAAGAAAAGTTGAAAGAAATCTGCTGCCAGCACTCCAAGACTTTCTCGCTCAGATTAATTCAGGAGTTCCTATTTTTAATGTTATGGTCAATGTCTCAAATGCAGATTATGGAGAAGTAAGCAAAGAGTTTGGAACAGCTGTTAGAGAGATAAATGCTGGCAAGTCACAAGTAGAGGCTCTTGCAGATCTAGGAGCAAATAATCCTTCCGTCTTCTTTAGGAGAGCGTTATGGCAGATTAGTAATGGATTAACTTCTGGATCAAATATGGTTACTGTTGTTAAAGAGAGTATAAGAACACTTTCAGAGGAGCAAGTAATTCAGATACAAGAGTATGGTGCTCGTTTATCTCCTCTTAGTATGTTTTACATGCTTATTGCAGTAATACTGCCTATCTTGGCGGTTTCATTTATTATCTTTTTTTTCCCTTTTCTTTTTCCTTTCC
>JACZVS010000008.1 GCA_022572525.1 Nanobdellota archaeon | reverse complement strand
CTATTCCTTCCTTGCCACCAGAAATTTTTGTGAAAAACAAACGCAAAAACAAGACCTTTTCTTACAAATATGACCTTGTATTTTCTAATCTTGGGAATTATAAGAAGGATCTGAAGGGAGTTGGATTGGAAATTGTAGACATACAGGGCTTTTCAAAAGAGGATATAAAGATTAACCCTGATAAAATTATCTTTCCAGACAACATTCATTTTTCTTGGAAGGATGCTATAGATTCTGGTTTTGGCGTTTCCATCACAAGAGATAGGATAGAAGTCACGAATGTCGCTAACCAGAATTATTTGTTAATAGATCCCGTCTTAAGTCTTGGCGCTGGCGCAGACATATCTTCTTTAGTTAGTGGTTCTGCTCAACCGTCTTTTGGAATCCCGGTAGATCAAGCTGGCTGGATGAAATTCCCTATCAAGGACATTCCTGCAGGCGCAACAATTGATATTGCCGATTTAGTGCTTGAAGCTACTGGTGCTGCAAATGATGTTAATCTAACCGTATATAATGTGACAAATCAAACTTGGACAGAAGATGATGCAAATGCCACTGTTTTATTCACCTGGCTTATGGGTTCTCCTACATCCAATGCAGGAAATTCCACTACCGTATCGAGTATTGGATTTTACTTTTGGAATGTAACAACATCTGTGAGAGATGCTTTTGCTGCAGGTACTGAGAATTTAACTTTGAAGTTAAATACAACAGAACACGGTCAGGATAATGGGGTATTAGATACTACTACTCTGCAAATTGGTACTGGAAATCTTGATCAGGGGGGGGATTTACTCGCAACTTTCCATGACAGCTCTGCAGGACAAAGCACTCCTATGCTCAACATCACTTACACAACTGAAACAATAAATCCTCTAATTGAATTTATAGCGGTAACTCCTGCTAACGGCACAAATACTTCTTCCACCACTCTTTACGTAAATGTAAGCATTACAGAAGCTAATTTAGCTGCTAACCTCACAGACATAGATGGCACAAACTTCACAATGACTTGTACTGGGACCGCTCCTAACTTTATTTGTAACTTTACTTCATTTAATCTCGCAGAAGGAAGCCATAACTTCAAGGCTTACGTAAATGATACAGCAGGAAACTTTAATGTAACAGAGAGAAGATACATCACAGTAGATACAATCGCCCCATTCATTGATTATACTGGCCTAACAGAATCGAATGACTCAATAACTGGAAGAAATTACATAATAGTGGAAGTGACTGCGAGCGATGCCACAACAGGAGTTGTGAATTACACATTCATACTTGTAAACATAAGCAATGGATTTACAACAGAGCTTAATAGAACATTTACTACTGAAACTTCTCTGAATTTCACTTCTTTAAACAATGGCACATATCTTTACAATGTAACAGCATCTGATTATGTGGGCAATAAGAACACAACAGAAAGAAGAACCATTACTCTGAATACATCTGTTCCAGTAATAACTTATGTCTTTCCTACTCCGGGAGATGGAGTCTTCCAGAGTTCAACAACTGTCACAATAAATCTCAGTGTAATCTCTCCAACAGATGTTTCAACTTGCTTGTTAGATTGGCAAGCAGTTAATAATACAATGACAAGGATTGGAACAGGAACAGAAGTTACTTGTAATTACACGCAACTTAGCCTAGCAGATGCAGCTTACACTTACAAAGTTCATGCAAATAATTCTGGTAATCTTTGGGCAGTTACAGGAAGCAGAACAGTAACAATTGATACCATAAATCCTTTAATAAATTTCACAACAGACACATTTGACAATGGAAGCACCCACGCAACAGACTATATAACTGTTAATGTGACAATCACAGAAATCAACTTCGCCAACTTCACTTTTGTCCTATCAAATTTAACTGCAGAACTCAACAGGACCTTCGTGGCTAAAGAGTCAATAACAAGACTCAACTTCACTTCACTCCCGGCAACAAATTACACATTCAATGTAACGATTACAGATAAAGCTGGCAACAAGAACTTCACAGAAACCAGAACTGTATCCCTTATAGATGATACTCTTGGGCCAACCATCTATTTCATCTTCCCAACTCCAGATAATGGAGCTTCACAAACTTCAACGACCGTAACAATAAACGTAACAGTGGCTGACAGAGACCTCACCAATAATATTGGAAGCTGCCTGGTAACATGGCAGGCAACTAACTATACTATGACAGAAATTGGAAGCGGTACAAACATAACTTGTAATTACACTTTCACTGGCCTTGCAGTAGCAACCTACACTTACAAAGTCCTCGCAAACGACACCCTTGGTAATATGAACGAAACAACAGAAAGAACTGTGACAATAAAAAGTGGCGGAAATGGTAACGGAAACGGAGGCGGCTGTAAATGCAATGTCGGAGCCAAAAAATGTAGCCCAGATGGAAAATCAGTAGAAACGTGTACTGGAATAAAGAATGCGTGCTGGGATGTTGAAGATTGCGCTCCAGGCATTTGCGATGATGAGCAAGGAGAACCTAAATGTGTAGTAGAACAAAGTTGTACTCAAAGATGTAAGGTTCAAGGTTATGAATTTGGAACTTGTGAAGAAGTAGAGGGTAGTGGAGTGTCTGGCTTTGCTGGATTACCTAAAGGAATTCCCGAAAGTGTTGATATAACAAAAGGTAAAAAAGACAAAGATGAAAAGGAAAATATTTTCAAACGTATAGCTAAATTTTTCAACCCCACTCCAACAGGAAAAATAACGGGAAGAGTATCAGATATAGGAGAAGACGGGTGTTCTGTGGGAGAGGTTTGTATTTGTGGAAATAGGGGAGGTGGAGGAGGAGGTTGTGTACCAAACTGGAACTGCACTGAATGGAGTCAATGCTTAATTGATTATAACATTGAGCAGATACTTGCGGGCAATATTTCAGCTTTAGGAAAGCAAAACAGATTCTGTACAGATCTTAAAGAATGTAAAGATGACAGAATTGTGGAACAAGCATGCAGAAAGGCAGCAGTCTCATTCAGATCAGAAGAATGGTGTTTTGTCAGACATACTGCAATAATAGATTCTGAAACAGGAAAAGTGGTTGCAAGAGTAAGGCCTATTTTTACGGGGGTTCCAAGATTTGACATAGAACTGGGAGAGCAGCTTACAAGTTTAGCAGAACAACCTTATTGTTGGTATTGTTCAGATGGAGTACAAGATTATGATGAAACAGGGTTAGATTGTGGAGGGGAATCATGTCCTGCTTGCGGATTTGTTATAAAGATTGAAAAGAAGGGTTCTTTATTATGGCTTCTTATTTTGTTGCTCGCTTTAATCGCACTTATTTTGTTATTCCTCGAAGCAAGAAGGAGGTTAAGAGAATATACTATCACAAAACTTAAGGCAATTTACTCTTTGATACTACACAAGAAATACAAGCGTGCGATGGGGGAATTCTATAAACTTAAGAAAAGATTCCCGATAGAAAAGTGGTTTAAGAAGGATCTGGAAATTATGAAGTTACATGATAAAGATGCAAGACTTTTATTGCTGTTCAAGGCGCGACATTTGGAAAAGCTTGGTATGAAAAAAGAAGCAAGAGAGGCAAGAGCAAAAGCCAGGAGGTTAAGGCATAGCTAATTTTAAATATTCTAAATCTACCATTTAAAACTACTGGAAAATGTACAACCCAAACGAAGTTGAACCTAGAATATTGAAATTCTGGGAACAGCATAAAGTGTATGACGCTGCAAGGAAGAAGAATCAGAAAGGTAAGAATGTGTACTTCTTAGATGGTCCTCCTTACACAACCGGCGAGATACATATTGGAACAGCTTGGAATAAGTCTCTGAAAGATTTCTATCTAAGGAATGCGCGTATGAGGGGTTTTAATGTTTGGGACAGAGCTGGCTGGGATATGCATGGCTTGCCCATAACTCATGAAGTCATGAAGAAATACAAGCTGGAAAAGAAAGACATTGAAAAATTCGGAGTTGAGCGCTTCATCAAAATTTGCGAGAAATTTGCTCTCGACAATATGAGGGTAATGACAGAACAATTCAAAAGACTTGGAGTATGGCTTGATTGGAAGAACGCTTACAAATCAATAACTCCAGAGTTTATGGAAGGAGTTTGGTGGGTTATCAAGAAAGCGCATGATAATGGTTTCTTGTATCAGGGAAAAAAGACAATGCATTGGTGTCCTAAATGTGCAACATCTCTTGCCAAACACGAGCTAGACTATAAGGAAATAGAAGACGAAAGCATCTTTGTAAAATTGCTAGTAGAAGGAAAGAAAGATGAATTCTTACTTGTATGGACTACAACACCTTGGACAATGCCCTTTAATCTTGCAGTCATGGTTAATCCAGAACTTGATTATGTTAAGGTTAGTGTGGAAGGAGAAAAATGGATAATTGCAAAAGCCCTCGCAACAGCTGTTATTGCCGGAGTTGTAGGAAAGAAATTCAAGATTCTTGAGGAATTTAAGGGCGAGAAACTTAAGGGACTTAGATATATCCAGCCATTCCTAGACGAAATTCCTTTCCATGCAAGACTAAAGCAGAAGAACAAGAATGCTTATAGAATAGTGTTAAGTGAGGAATATGTTAACACTCTAAGTGGGACTGGCTTGGTGCACTGTGCTCCTGGTTGTGGTCCAGAAGATTATGAAATAGGGCATAGAGAAAAGCTGCCGCCCTACAACACACTTAACGAGGAAGGGGTGGTGGAAGAAGCAGGAAAATACTCTGGCTTTAAAGCAAGAAAAGATGACAAGAAGTTTGCAGAAGCCCTGAAACAGAAAGGCCTTCTTGTTGCAACAACAAAGGTTAAACATGAATATGCACATTGCTGGAGGTGTAGAACAGCAGTTATATTCAGAACAACAGATCAATGGTTCTTTGATGTTGAATCAAAACTCAAGCAGAAAATGATTGAGCTTAACAAGAAAGTAAAATGGCAGCCAGATTGGGCTGGCAACAGATGGATGCATAGCTGGCTTGAAAATCTACGAGACAATGGAATTACAAGACAGATCTTGTGGGGAATTCCTCTTCCTGTTTGGCAGTGCAGCAGTTGCAAGAGTCATGAAGTTATTGGAAGTATAAAAGAACTCGAGCATAAAGCAAAGAGAAAAGCTCCAAAAGATTTGCATAGGCCTTACATCGATGCTATTAAATGGAATTGTAAATGTGGGGGAAAATTTGAAAGACTTCTTGATGTGTTGGATGTATGGATTGATGCTGGCTCAACAAGCTTTACATGCCTTGATTACCCACAAAGGCAATACCTCTTCAAGAAATACTGGCCCGCCGACATCATCATAGAGGGAAAAGATCAAGTAAGAGGGTGGTTTAATCTTCTCCTTGTAGCGTCAATGGTTGCTCTTGAAAAGCATTCTTACAAATCTGTGTACATGCATGGCTTTATCAATGACGCATTTGGTAGAAAAATGTCCAAAAGCCTAGGCAACATTATAAGCCCAGAAGAAGTTTTAAGCAAATACGGGGCAGATGCTGCAAGGCTATACATGCTTTCCGGAACTCCTCCAGGACTTGACCTGAACTATGATCATAGAGAAGCTGGGGTAAAATTCAGAAGTCTAACTATTCTCCTTAATATTGCAAAGTATCTAATAGATTACACAAAGGTTATTGGAAAACCAAAATTCAAATCTAAGAAAATAAGTGTTGAAGAAAAGTACATCGTATCAAAACTTAACAGCACAATTAAAGAATCCGATGAACTCTTTGCAGACTTACAATTCAACAGAATTCCCTCTGCAATAGAAGAACTCTTCCTGGACTTAAGCAGATTCTACATACAGATAACAAGAGAGAAAATTTCAACAGGAAGCAAAAAAGAAAGACAAACAGTTCTTAACACACTAGCAGAAGTTTATTACAAAACACTCTTGCTCCTCGCTCCTGTATGCCCTTTCATAACAGAAGAAATTTATCAGCAACTCAAGAAAGAATTCAAGGGAAAAGAATTCTCAGAAAAGAGCGTTCATCTTTGTGAATGGCCAAAAGCTAATGAAAAAGAAATTGATAAAAAGCTTGAAGAGCAAGTTGAAGTTATAAAAGAAATAATCGAAGCAGCTCTTGCAGAAAGAGAGCAAGCCAAGCTTGGAATAAGATGGCCTCTTGCATCTCTTGAGATAGAGAGTGAAGAAAAGATAGTGAATGATGCATCCAAGAAACTTGGCGAGATAATAAAAAGGCAAGTTAATGTTAAAAAAGTCTTGTTGAAAAGAATAAAGGAAGGAAGAGAGTTCAGAGGGGGAAAATTAAGGCTTGATACAAAGTTAACTCCACAACTTCTGGCAGAGGGCTTCACAAGAGAAGTAATAAGAAGGATTCAATCTTTAAGGAAAAAAGCTGCCCTGGAAAAGAAAGATAAAATTGAATTATTAATTGTTGGCAAGGGACTTGAACTAGACAAGGTAAAAATAAAAGAATTAGTTAATGCAGCCAGAATTGAAATTTCTGAAAAGTATAAGAAACTTACCTTTGAGGATAAATTTAATGTAAGAGAAAAAGAAATTAAGATTTCTTTTCGAAAAGTAAAATAATAAAGTGTAAGATACATTGCAACATAGAAAGGTATATAAACTATAAAGGAATAAAAATTTAAGGTCACAAAAGAGGAGCAAAAGCTGAGAAAGGTTTAAATATTTATCGACCCTATTCCAAAAATGATTGTTAAAGAAGAACTTTTAAGTCAGCTGCGAAGAATTTTCAATCTCAATCTTTACGAAGTAAGAATTTGGACTGCCTTGCTTAGCAGGGGAGTTTCAACCGCAGGGGAGTTAAGCGACATCGGAAATGTTCCAAGAAGTAGAACTTATGATATTCTTGAAAGCTTGGAGAAAAGAGGATTTATTATTCTGAAATTGGGAAAGCCAATAAAATTTATTGCACTTAAGCCAGTAGAAGTTGTTGAGAGATCAAAGAAAAATGTTCATAGAGATGCTAAAGATAGAGTAGACAGACTGGAGAAACTGAAAGGAACTGACATGTTGAAAGAACTTTCAACTCTATATCAACAAGGAATAAAATATGTTGAACCATCAGATTTCAGTGGAGCATTAAGAGGAAGGTACAACTTATACAATCATCTTGACAGTCTTGTAAGACAAGCAGAAGATACCATAACAATTGTAACAACGGAAGAAGGCCTTGACAGAAAGCTCGAAGCTCTCAAAGCATCTCTGCAAAAAGCAAAGAAAAGAGGGGTGAAGATAAGAGTTGCAGCTCCAATTACAAAGAAGAATATAAAAATTGCAAAAGATTTCGCAAAATTTGCAGAAGTAAGACATTTTAACTCTCCAAGGTCAAGATTCACAATCATAGATGGAAGGCAGCTTATGTTTATGGTTTTGGATGATACAAAAGTCCATCCTAATTATGATGTTGGAGTTTGGCTTAACACAGATTTTTTCTCTTCCGCGTTAGAGAGAATGTTTGAGAACACATGGAAGACTGCTACTCCTTTGAGTAAGGTTGCCTTGAAGTAACCTAAAGATTTTAATTCCCTCTCTTCTTTCTAGCGTAAAATGAAATGCACTAACTGCAATAAAGAAATAGAAGAAGCTTTTCTGGGTAAAATTAAGGGCACTTACATAAAGGGCCAGCCTTACTGCACAGAGTGCCAAAGGACCTTTTTAGAAAAAAGCTCCACCAAAAAGGAAGAGGAAAAAGAAGAATGAAAATTATCTTATTCGGCAAACAAGGAAGTGGGAAAGGAACCATAGGCAAACTTATAGCAGAGAAATACAAAATTCCTCATATTGCTTCAGGAGATCTGCTAAGAGAAATTTCAAAAGAGAATTCAGAACTTGGAAAGAAAGTAAAGGAAATAATTGATCAAGGAACATTTCCTCCAAACAAAATAACGATAAAAGTTACTCTTGATAAAATTAAAGATGAGAAAGGGTTTGTTCTTGACGGATACCCAAGAAACTTGGAACAAGCAGAAGCATTAGAATATGTAATGATAAATCTTGCTTTCCTAATTGAAATATCAGATGAGACTGCAATAAAAAGGCTCTCAACAAGGAGAACTTGTAGCGATTGTGGAGAAATCTTTAACATCCTCACGAGAAAGCCAAAGCAACCAGGAATCTGCGACAAATGCAAAGGCAAACTTTCACAAAGAGATGATGACAAAGAAGAAGTGATAAAGAAAAGAATTTCTCTTTACGAGAACGAAACAAAAGCAATCATAGAAATGTATAGAAAGAAAGGAATTCTTAAAGAAGTCAGTGGAAAAGGCTCTCCAGAAAAAGTTTTTGAAGAGATTTGCGTTACCCTAGATAAGATAAAGTGAGCCTCTGTAGCTCAACTGGAAGAGCACTGCTCTCGTAAAGCAGAGGTTGAGGGTTCGATTCCCTCCAGAGGCTTGATTAACCTCTAACAGCTTCAATAGCTGCCTTCAAATCTCCTGCCAGTTCTTTATCTTCAGTCTTCTCAGCATACAACAAGATTGCCTCTTGAGCAATCGGATCAGTAAACTTCAGCGCAAAAAAACCAACCTTACACCAATCATACTTATCGCTCTTGAACTTCTTATCTTCAGTTAAGTGTTCTCCCATTTTCACCTCCCTAATCTATGTTAAAGAAACATTTTAAATTTAAATTTCTTTCCCTTATTGCTATGAGGGTCGATTCCTTCCAAAGTCCGTACATTAAATCTAAAGTTTTAAGAATCTACTATAATACACAACATAAAAGAGGGTTGCTGAATGTTAGGAAAAAAAGGGATTTCTCCATTAATTGCCGCAGTTATCTTAATTGCCATTACAATTGCAGCAGGATTAGTGATTTATGCGATGGTTTTTACTCTCATAGATGGTCCAGATGTGAAAACAATTTGTACTGAAGTAACTTTTCTTGTAGATAGTAGTTCTTCTTGTGGCATTTCCAACGATCAGAATTATGAAATACATGTTTCTATTGACAGAATAGGAAGTTCTTCTAATGAACCTAGAGTGGTTGGTTGGAAATTGGTTTTAGATTCTGGTAGAGGAGAGAAAATTACAGTAGATACTGGATGGAATGTTGATTTTGGAGAGCAGAGAACTTTTACTTACATTATTGATCAAGAAATGCTTCAACAATTAGGGGAGAATGTTGAAGGAATTGAAGTTTACCCAGTAATAGAATCAAAAGCATCAAAGATTGAATGCCCTACAGTAACAAGAAAGATTAAGAGGTTAAAAAGATGTACTGCTCCGACAGATTCGGATGGAGATGGAATTCCGGATTCTGTAGATAATTGTAAATTTACTCCAAATCCAGATCAAATAGATAGCGACGATAATGGAATAGGAGATGCATGTGATGAAACAATTATTTATTATGTGGCAACTAATGGTGATGATGCAAATGATGGTAGTATTGGTTCTCCATTCAAAACTCTTGGAGAAGCACAGACAGCTGTCCGTACAAATATTCCTGGAATGAGTTCTAATATTGTCGTGAGTGTAAGAGGAGGAACTTACGAATTACCGAACCGTATTTTTTTAGATGATTTAGACTCTGGAAAGGGAGTGTATAGGGTAATTTGGAGAAGTTTTCCTGGAGAGGAAGTAATTTTAGATGGAAGTACTAAAATAACTGGTTTTGTTGATTCTTTAGAATTTCCAAGTCCAATACTTGAAACTACTGTTCCAATTTCAGATCCCCCTGTTTTCGTAAACGGGCAATTAGTTTTGTATTGGAATGAAGAACTGCTTGAACCTGCAAGATACCCTAATAGTGTTGAACCCGATTTTACTAATTTAGATCCTTGGCAAGGATCTTTTATTATTACAAACGGGCCAAGTAATTTGGGTGATAAATTTATCTATTTTGAATCCAGCGATTTTGTTGATTCAAGTAATTGGGTTATGGATAATTCACAATTAGTTATTTTCACTGGGCTTAATTATTGGAATGGCCATATTCAACTTCAAAGTGTTAATTCGGGCAAAGGAATTTTAGAGGTTTCAAGTTGGGGTACTGGAGCAACCTATGATGTTTTTAAGGGTAACCGTTTTTATGTTCAACATATCAAACAAGTTCTCGACGCTCCTGGAGAATGGTTTTATGAAAAAGCTACCTTTAAGCTTTTTATTTATCCTCCATCTTCATATCAATCAGGAGATAAGATTACAATTACAGTTCCTTCTGGGAATAGGGCGTTCTACGTTTGGGGAGGATCAAATATAGAATTTATAGGATTTAAGATAAAAGGATTTTTGAGAGAGGGAATTCAAATCAGAAATTCTCACGATATTACTGTCAGGGATTCTGAAATTTATCAAATTGGAACTAACGAGAACAATTCAACATACCCAGTATATGAAACTCCTTTTGTGTGGGGGGAAGGAATAAGGGCTATTACAGACATCGGCATGGACGAATCATTTGAGAACATCTTAATTGATAATAATATTATTCGCGATATAGCTGGTTCTGGGGTAACAATTATGAACGGTTTTTTTACGTCAGTCCATGGAATGAATAGGACTGATGATGGGTGGCATTTCAAAAACCTGGTTTCTGCTAATCACAAAATAACTAATAATGAAATTTATAGAACGGCCAATTTAGTTAAATCACAGGTAGGAATAAAGCATAGAACAGTCGGAATATTAATTTCAAATAATACAATATATGATCTTCCGAGGCAGGCTATTTTCCACCAGAGCAATGACGCGATTATGGAATGGAACCACTTGTACAATTTAAATCAAGAAACTGAGGATACCGGG
>JACZVS010000007.1 GCA_022572525.1 Nanobdellota archaeon | reverse complement strand
CGTCTTTCTCAATAGTATCTCTACATGTCAGATCTTTACAGATGTATTCTCCAAATCTTGGACTAGCTGTTGTTGAATCAGCTCTTCCGCAAACACTGCTCCCAAGAAAGTTGCAATTTCCACAGTTTGGATTATTAACATTATTTGACTTTGCGTTACAACTTTGCTCTTTTTGCAAGACACGACCATTATTCCAACTTCTATCTTTGTTGGAATCATAAATATTCTCTCTGTTTCCGCAAGAATCAAACCAGTAAACTTCATCCTTTCCCTCTGCACAAGCAGTTGTTTCTTGCCTTTCACATCGACTGTCTAGAGCTGAATTAGAGCAAAGCATGCCTTCATTAAAGTCTCCCCTTTTTGTGCTACAATCTCTTTGTGTTGTGAATTGAAAACTACCCCCAATCACACAGCAGCCTTCAGCATCTTGATCTCTTAATGCGATGCACGCAGCCTCGCTTGTAATATCAACTCTGTATTCAGGATTTGAAACTCCAAAATCTTGGGCAAGCAGCCGGCATCTTGAATCTGTTGTAAAAACATATTGGTCTCCGATTATGCAACAGCCTTTCAGGCAAAAATTAATCTCATCGCAACTTTTTCCTGTAAAGAAAGTCCCTCTTCCTAGCTGACATGAACTTGCAGGAGCATTTTCTGTGCAAACTCCGCTTTCCTTTGCACAACATCCTACGGCACAGAAAGAAGTTTCTTCGCATCTTTTAGAAACAAATTTATAATCCTTATCACACTGCTCTTCCCCTGCTGTCTGACATATAGCCCCACTCTTTGTTCTTTCACAGCAGAAAAGTTTAGGCGGGTCTTGCGCCTCTACAGTTGGCATAAAAGAAGTTAGCAGCTCTTTAAGCAGCTTAAGCTTGTTAGGAGAATCTTTGCCATCCTCATTCAAATTTACTTCTACATACACTATTCCACTAGAAGAAAAAGACCTAAAAGACATTGGAATAATTATACTAAGAGACAATATTAAGAGAATTTGGAATATTGCAATGCTCTTCATTGCTCGCATGCTTCTCTTTTTCATTTTAATACAATCCTGCTGGCAAATAGAAACTTCTTACCGCAAATCTAAATTCTTCTCCATCTCTCCTTAGGGTGTAGAGAGTAGAGCCATCTACTCTAAACTTTTGTATGACAAGTCTTGGTGTGAGCAACATTGGAGTTAACTGATCATAGTCTCCAACCCTTGCCTCTGAATTCACAATGTCGTTTGTTTTGTCTAGGAAGAGTCCAAGATTAGAAGCCAGAGGAACATCAAATCTTCGAAAAGAAAATCTGTCTCTACCCTTTGTAATTAAAATACTCTGCAAATAAGAAACTTCAATTCTTCCTGGCTTTATTTTTACATCCACTCTAGCATCCTGCCTCTCAACTTCAAAGCCATTTCCTCTTGCCTTCGCCAGAATTTGATCTACACATCCTTTGCCTTCTCGCTCAACAATAACAGCAATCTCTCTCTCAAACGTTTCCTGAATAAATGGATCTTGATTTACACAAGCTTCATAACTTAATTGATTATAACAAAGATAAGTATATTGAATATCTTGATACCGTGTGTAAAGTTCTGGCTCTGGGTTGCCTGCATTTTGACTTAAAAGCTTAATAGCATCTTTTGCATTACTTCTCACACATTCTCTAATTCCATCTTCAAATTGTGAAGTTACTTGTGTCGGTTGAACCCCAGTACCAGGAATTTTCGGAGCTAATTGAGAACGGATCAGGAAAATAGTAACAAATACAGCAATTATCACTAATGCGATAACCACAAAAATTGTAATCTGGGCTTTTCTGCCTATTCGGCCTCTTTTTTGCATCTAGAGGGGAGAAGAATAAGATTAAAATACTTTTCTATAAAGAAAGATTTTTAAAATATTAATCATTATTTTTACTATGAATGGATTGGTGAAGGGGCTAGTTAGTTTATCTTTAATTCCAGCATTTATGTCTGCAGGAAGTTTACCTTCTCCTGCTGTTGAGCATCAAAAAAGAAAAACAGTACAAATTCTTGAAGTAATTCCTTATAGGGAAATTATTGCAACAACAAGCCAGGATGATCTAAAGCTCAGAAATCTCGAAGATCTTTGCGGGCCAGAAGATGTGACTCTTACTATTGATGGAACTCCTGAAATTTACCATGATTTAGATGCCAGAGGAAACATTTCAGATGAATCACATAAAGAAGTAATGCTAAGACTCTTCTCCGATATTGAGAATTCTGATTCATGGAATTATGAGGAAAGGCAATTGTTTACAGCATTCACAAAGTATCAACTTTCAAGAGAAATCCCCTTAATTGAAAGGGATGTTGGGATTTTAAGAAATCAACTAGGGATGCTGGCAGTGAACTTATCATCTGGTTTAGCTAAAGGAGGGGCAATCAAAGCAGTTTTGTCCAAGTTACTAGAATTTCCAGGCCTTGGCCCTCTACTAGAGTTTACTTCGCTTTTCGAAGTTGAAAAGATCCCGGTAAATCCAAAATTCCATGCCGGAATGCTGATAAGAAAAGAGGTTGATGAAATAGAAGCTTTCTACAAACAAGTTAAGGAACTCTATCTGGATGACGGAGGGTTAACTTTTGAGGAAGCAAAACAAATCTATCAGAATTTAAGCCACTATAGCTCAAAGATTGAACCTTTGATAATGCTTGCTGGGACAGTCAATAAAACAGACAGCGAAGAATTCACAGTTAATCCAGATGACTTACAAGCTTTCAGGAACTTAAGATGGACTGGTTTGGGGGGAAAGGTAAATCCTGAAGATAAACCAAGCCTGGAGGGAATTGTTAATAGTATAAAAGAAAGAGTGGAAGGAAGTGTAGAATGGAAAGCTTACAGAGCAATTGTAAGTTCTTATCTGAACAATGCTCCTGACCAGACAGTTTGCCAACGCCTTGAGAGTTTATTTGAGGTTCAGGAGAAAGAGATTTATCCAATACTCTTAGATTCTATTAGGGAAGATAGAGCAAAAGCCAAGGCAAAAAAGGCAGCTCAAGAAATGAAAGAGGAGCAAGAACAGAAAATCCAACAAGCAACACAACAAAAAGAGGAGCAAATACAAGTTATACAAACTCAAGATTCTATATTCCCTTTCACTATTGGCCACACATGGCAGTACAGTGCAACAATGAGCAGCAAAAATCCTTTCGGCGGGATGGATATCCCTTATGACTCTGAGACTTTAAGAGTAATTTCAGTAACTAGAAATAACTCTAACCCACTTTTCGATTATGACTACGTTTTAGAATTTAGCATGGGAGAACAAAGATTACACCTTTCCGCAAATGATAAGCAACTTTATTTCATCACAAATGAGAGGCCTATTTTAGTTTCAGTATTCCAGCAAAATTATAAAGATGTAGAAGAAAGAAATCAGGCAGCCGTGGAAGAGCATGAAAAAAGACTTGCGCCAATAAAGGATCTCTTTAAATGGTTAGATGCTTATCTTAATCTTTGGTGGACATATGGTGGAACTGGTCCAGAACTAGTGGATTATCTAACAATTCTTGCAGAAGCAGCAGGCGATGAGAAGAATCCAAGAGAAAGTGCCAAGAGGCAAATCAGAAAAATAAGATTTAAGGAAAGAGGCATTTCTTATCTGGACTTAGGAGATACTGAGGAGTATCCTATACTTACAATGAATGGAAAGCATTATCTCTTGTCAAAAGATGTTTTTAATGTAGTCCCAGAATCTGTAAGAACTGCAGCAGGAACTTTTGAGGCAAATAAAGTCACTCTCGATCTTGGAGAAATCGCCTTTCCGGGTTTGCCAGCAACATATGCTCGTGGAAGAACTTTTTGGTATACTCCTGAAGCCGGGTTTGTTAAGATAGAGGATTTAATAATCCAGCAACATCAAGTAATTCCTGGAGAGCTCAGAATTACATATGAATTAGTGAATTCGGGCCAGAATATAAGACATTCTCCACGAAGCGCAACTGGATGGAATATAGATTATAAAAATGCAAAGATCTCTTTCGGGGAAGCATTATTAGAATTTGGAACAGATTATATAATCAAAAAATTATTCGGGAAGCGGGGAAGAGAAGCTATCCACTAATGGGTTTAACTGTCTGAGAGCCTTCGTTGTCAAATCTATCTCTGCACTTAATATAATAAACAGAGAAGCCCCATTCTGCTATATGTTCTATACTTTCATCAAATGGCATCTCTATTCCCTCTTCAAAGTCAAAGCCAGGATCTGTAAGTGAGTATCTGCAAGAGGAAATTTCATCTGTTACAATCTTCAGAACTTCTGCTCCAGTGCCTGTAAAGTCTCGGAATGCCCTAATGATGATTGGAGGCTGATTGTCAAGGTTAATTGAAAAGTCTCTACTATCTTTTTTCTGTTGCAATGCAAAGTCTTCACAAGCTACAAAAACCGTATGTTGGCCAACAGTTAAATTTGCAATTACTGTTTCATGCTCTAATCCAAACTCTCCTGTAATGTCTTGCATATCTGTGAATGACTTTTCAGAATCAAGTGAGAACTTGCATAAAGCAGAGTGAGCAGTCTCAACTTTTAAAGGAACTTCTCTGTCAAATGTTGAGAAGCCTTCTTTTGGATCAATAATTGTTAGATCATAATCCATAACAGTTGCAAGTATGTATGGATTAATTTCTCCTTGATTTCCATTTAAGTCTTGGCATCTGAAGACAAATCGAGACATTCTTGTTTGTTCAATTCCATGTTCCCTTGCAGTTTCTACAAGTGAAGCTGCATTTGCCACTGGAATCTGCTCAAACTGCGAGAAGTCAAGCAAGTCGCCTTTACTTACATCTGTATCTACCTTACAAATTCCACAAGCATTTTTCTCAGAAAGCAAGCATCTCTGATTCTGCGCGCAATCCATCGACTGCATCTCTTGAATTTCAGTTACAGTTAAGTTCCTACTAAAGAAGCAAACTCCATTCTCACTCAAATGAATTTGTGTTGTAACAATTTCAGGCTTTTCCGGAACAAAAACATTGAATGGATCCATGTGTGTAATTTCAGGAGGCAGGAAATCAGGAAGTTTTCCTTTCTCATACTTCAAGAAGGATCTGTCATTCTCAGCAGGATTTTCAATCCCACAAACATTCTGACATTTGACGAAAATTGCATGCTGTCTTTCAGCACCACCAGCAGAAAGAGTGACTTCTTGCTCTCTTGGGAATAAGCCAGCGCCTTCAAATTCTATTGCGTTTTCCCATGCAGTTCCAGGTTCTGTGCTAAATCGGCAGTTTGCTCCAACACCTGTGAAAATCTTGAGCTTAATTTCAGTAACATTCCATGAAAGCAAGCCAGCATTCACACTTCCAGCTCCTTCTACATGCTTGACAACATTTCCAGCAAGCAAGAAATCAGCCTCAATTCTATCTACATTAGTCTGTCTTTGTCCTTCTGGCTCATTACATGCAGCCTCTACACAATTAAAGCCATCTCCTTCAGGCTTTGCAATTGCCTTACACTGCCCAAGTATTTCACAGCGTTCTTTTGTGCATATTCTAAAGCCATCTTCACTCTCACAAGTCTTGCATAAGGAAGTTCCTTTTCCAATAAGGGAAGTTTCTGCACTGCAAGAATAGCCGGCTTCAGGTCCTTTTCCTTGTAAGACTGCATAGCCAAGAACAATTGCCTTGCTTACAGTGTACCAATTTCTGTTGACTTTTTCTGTTTTTTCAGTGACTGGTCCTTTTCTTTTTATTACTCCCCCAATACTTGCTTCATCTTGACCAGGATCGTCTGCTTTTTGTTCTGCTCCACCACCCGGACCAGGATCGTTTGTTGTTACCTGCGCCCCAACATTCTCAACTCCCCTTGAGAAGATGCCTCTGATTGCTCTGCCTATTCCTAGAGTTCTGACAGCAGATCCTGTAATTATATCAGACACAGAACCTTCCAAAGCGTTTTCCCATATTTCATCTTGTGATAGATCTGATACAGTTAGTCTTGATCCACAAAAATCAATTCCTGCCTCACAAAGTTCGTCGTTTCCTTGGTATACATAGAACCATAAATAACGGTTTAATTGATCTGAGCCCATTATTACATTCTGTGATGGGTTAGGGTAATCTGCATATACAAACTTTCCATCAAACGTCACATCTAAAGTTGCGATTTTTGGCATATTTGAAAATGTCCCACCAAGAAAGTTGATAAAAACAGCATTCCAAATATTCTTCCCTACTCCATTTGCCCGTCCATCTTGGTAAACACGAATCTTCAAATTTTTACATTCTCCTGCTGGTATAAAAACTGCTCTAATCTTGCCATCAAAACTCATCTCCTTTGAAAATCCAACTTGTCCATTAATGTCATCACTAGGGTTAATGAATCTAATTCCGCCACCTCTTAATTTACAAGGACCTGTTTTAATACCTGGCACTTTTACAGTAAAAGTAATAGTATCTTCCGCAGTTCTTCCATTTGCATCTGTAATTTTTACCCTTATAGTATGCTCCCCCCCGTCCAGACTCAACCTTCCCCCGCTGTCTCTATCTGAGAATTCTTTAAAAGTAGAAGTAGATGGCTTCCCATCTTTAAACCATTGCTTTTTGAATTTGGGGTTTCCATTGGATATTAAAATTTGATACCTTATCTTACCATCTTCACTCAACACCTGTGCCCCCTCTATTGGCTTTGTTATCTTCACTGTAAATTCTCCCGTACCACTAATCCCACTCTTTTGAATGCAACATTGAACTTCTTCCCTATCATCTGCTAGACAATAATCCTCAACTGCTATCATGCCTGGATTCTTTTCGCAGGTACTTTTAAACATGCATATTCCTTTAACTCCATTTACATCACATTCTTCTAAATATGATTTATATCTACTTCCAGAGCCTGGTTTTCCAGACGGCTTCTCAGGACCCTCTTTAGATTCTTCTTCCACCCCTCCTATAACTTCAAGTATCTCTACTTGTATGTCTTGGGGACTTGCCTTAACAATAACAATTAATGCTTTCCTTTCATTTCCTGTTGCCGTCTGTTTAATGGGTACATTCTCTCTAAATATCCTGGCGTTCCCATTTCCATCGAATGTTGGAAGAGGATCATCAATGTTCCTTTCTTTTCTAGCCCTTAGATGCCAGTCAACTTGATCAGGATCACTAGGATCTACCTCGCCTAACACAAACTTTTCTGTAACATATACCCAGTATTCAAACTCTCTTCCTGCAATGAGCTTTCCAACAAGGCTACTTACTTTTATATCTATTGTAATTTCTCCCGCATTAATTCTTCCTTTTGGACTAATTATTTTCCATTCAACTTTCTTTATATCCTTGTTATCAAGAAGGGTATTAACTTCTACTTTTAACCCAGTTACTGCACCCTTAAGACTACTAAGAACAGAGGTTATCTCATCTAATTTTTGATTATCTACAGCAGCTTGAAGTTTACCTATTTCAGAATTTACATTCCTTTCAGCATCTTCAAGTGGAGTGATACTTACCTCTGCACTTTGGGCTTCTCCTTTTAACAAATTCAAGTTATTATCATTAACTTTATTTCGAGCATCATTAATTAGATTATTAGCTTGTGTTATAGCTTCCTGAAGATTAGCTGGCGTTTCAGTAGTTTCATTTGTTGGCGTTTCAGTAGGAGTAAATGCAGCACCCTTCAAAGCATTCAATATGCGTCCATCTTCAACTTTATACTTCTGCAAGACCCTTAAGATATCATCTACATTTTTTTTGCTCCTTATTTCTTTTGCTGCTGCTTCTAACTCTTCCCCTGATAATTCACCTCTAATTCTAACTAGCTCTACACCTTCTTTCTGTAATTCCTCAATTTTTTTACTATCCCCCTTCACAGTATCAGCATACGTCTCAAATTCCCCTGCCAAGACAGGCTTTTTATGAGGGCTTCCGAATCTGTTTAGAACTTCTCCTATACTTTTATCATAAAATTCCCCCTGTCTTTTTCCAAACTCTTCCCAGCATTTCACCACTCTTCCAAATGTGCTTTGGAATTTTTCTGGATTTCCGAAAAATTCTACTGGAAGAGTCAAAGTTGCTCCTAGCAAGCCTTCTCGCACAAAGCATTCTTGAGTTTTATATGTAGATACTACAAGGGCAGTAGTCGCAAATGTTCTAAATGCGGTATCAAATGTAAAGGCTCGATCTTCTTGACAATCACCTAAAGCATTACACTCATTTGGAGTGCAAACATTCCATAGGTCATCTCCTCCACCTCCGCAAGAAAAGCATTGCTTAGAGTTTCCTGGAGCTACTTTTGGAATAGCACTCCCAAATCCACCCCAAGGTAAGAAGTCTTGTTGATACTTACAAAATCCAAACTTATCTGCAAGATCATCAACAAACCCAATATCTTTTAGAAACTTCTTGCCGCCGCAAGCAGAGCCAATAAGCTGAGAATTAATCCAAGGTCCTGGTGGTACTGCAATAGGAATGATTTGAAAAACATCTCCTATTCTATTTTGACCTCCACTTAAGAAAGATATTCCTGCAACAATTGTAGTTAGCTCTCCTGCCTTAACTCCTTTTCCTCCTTTAACAAAACCAGAAGAGGCTGCTCCTAAGATGCCTGCACTCGAAAGCTGGCCTAAAATACCTCCATCGCTTTGTCCACACTCTCTACACTTCTGCCATAAATTATCAACTACTCTTGCATTTCCTCCTAATTCAAGACCTGCTTTCTTGTCTTCTTTCTTGACAGCAAATTCATCTATACATCTTTTATTCCTATCTGGCCCTAGTCCTTCAACTTGAATCTTTCCGTTAGCACAATGCAGAATCTGATGCTGCAAGCCAGTGCTTCTTCCTTCAATGTCTGTATGAAAATTATAACACATAGATGTTCCACTCAACAGATTCTGCATTCCTTGCCTACCATCACTGTCCTTTTCCTTTAACTCAAACTCGCAGGCAGTTGATTTACAAATAGCTGTTTTTGCCCCATCTACAACTTCTTCTTGACAGGAAGAAAGAGGGTAGCCACAGTCTTTAATTAAAGCTTCTTGACTTCCTTGATCATTAAACCAAAATATCTTGTTTTCATCTCCCGGCAAAGTTCCACAGGCTTTTCTTGTTTCCGCATTATTAACCCCGCAAGCTGTAACTTGAGAAGGAAATAATCCTGAAATAAAATTGCCCCCCCGATTAGCGCAATCATCGCTTGTTGTGTAATCACAACTTCCTCCTCCAAGATCACAAGTTCCTCTTCCTGCCGCACCGCACTGCTTTCTTATCTCTATTTCATCTAACCCAGGAGTAAATGTAACATCTTCTAGGGGAAAGCCACTTTCTCTTGCTTTCTGTTCACAAACATTTCTCTGTAAAACTTCACAAATAACATTTCCAATATTACATCCTCCGGATTGGCAAGCTTCAACTTCCTCTAAAGGCCTTGCATCAAATTTTCCTCTCTCAAACTGGCACTGGAATAAAGGCTTATTGGCCTGACACTCTCCTTCTGGAGGGATACAAGTTACACTTTGACATTGATTAATATTGCCACAAACCTTTCCTGTAAAAAAGAAGCCGTCTTCGCAAGCATCTTTACTTACTCTATCAGCACAAAAATCTCCTTCTTTTGTATTAAGACAGCATCCGAGCTGCTGAGCAGAAACATTTTCAGTTAGCATAAATGTGAAGGCAAATGCTATCAAAAGTGCCGCTGTTATAAGCAAAATCTTTTTCATTCTTTTTTGTGCGTTTTCTAAAAAGGTCATTTTAAAGTGGAATGCTCCTATCAACAGCAAAATAAAATCTGAATTCTTCTTCTCCAGGAGATTTCGGAATAGTTGTTATCATGAAAACTTTCTGATTAGCTGTTGGATAATTTTGAGAAGCAATATCTATGCTCCTTAGAGTAAAAGGATGCTCTGTAATGTATTTATCATGCTCTAAGCCTTCAAACTCTATTCCACTTGCCTCTGAATTCACAATGTCGTTCGCAACTCTAAGAGCTTTTTCAGCATTCATTAGAATTATCACATTTGGCACTTCTACAGGAATCCTTGCCCTTCCTCTCTTAAGATCAATTGTCCAGTCAACTTTCACATTAACAGTTTCTTCAGAAAGATCAGCAGTTATTTCTCTGCTTCTTTGAGAAATACTAAAACCTTGAGTTTCGAAACTGGCAAAATTATTTATACAAGAATCAAGCTGATTACCTCCTCCATTATTAATGTAGCCTGCAAAAGCCCTCTCAAACCCATCCTTACTCGGCAATCTGTTTGCAAATCCATTTTCTGTTCTTACCACAACAACTACTTTCTCGCCAGCAAAATCTATGCTGTTAAGCCCTTCTCCTACAAAGTTTTCATAGCCTGCATGTTCTCCTATAAAGTTTAATGCATCTACTGAAGTTCTCTCAATACATTCCGAAGCGAAACTTCTGAGAGGCTCTACTTGTGATCCAAGTATGGCTTTGCTCTCCTCTTGACCAAGCGGAAGAATAATCCCTTGCGTGTAGAGAGAGACCAAAACAATAGCAGCTACAATTAGAATTCCAATTACTATGAAGATTGTTACCTGACCTCTTTTTTCTTTCATCATTTATTGCCTAAGATAGCTCAGAAATCTTTAAATATTTTACCTTAAGCCTAATCAGTCTCGACTCTTGGAGCCAATATAAAGCTTAATTCAGCTTTTTGCGGAGTAGCATAATACAACCGTAAAGGATAATCATCTGAGAATTCCACTCTTACATCATCTGAAAGCCTTGCAGCTTTAACCATTTTCTGCAGATAGTCAAGGCTGTATC
>JACZVS010000083.1 GCA_022572525.1 Nanobdellota archaeon | reverse complement strand
CCATAAACATAACCAAAAGGGCAGAGGTTAGAGACACTGCTGATTTCTTAGAGAAAAATGTGGACTGCAAGACTTTTGTTAACATACTTGCAAGAGTTGCTTCTACTGAAAATTTGAATGTTACTGCTACCTTTAAACACCCAATCTCAACAGCAGCTGGCAGCAAGATTGTAGATTCTGAGGGAGTTTTGTGCAATTCTCTTATCACTTTGCCAGATTTGTCCTTGACAAAAGGAGATGTTGAAATTCGGAATGTAAATGGGGGAATCAGAATACAGAATGTTTAATGGAAAAAGAGGGCAATCAATAATATTAGATCTTTTTACAGCCCTTTTTGTATTCCTCATAGTCTTCATCGCAATTATCTTATTGTTTAATTTTTACTCTAACAGGTTAAGAGATGAGATTTTTAGAGGAGAACTGAGAGATAAGGCATTCATGCTTGGTGAAATCATACTTAGTACTGGAAAGCCAGTAGATTGGACAGCTTCAAATGTTGAGATTATTGGGTTAACAACTCATGACAGGCACATCACACAGGCAAGGTTTAATGAATTAAAAGACAATATTGCATATGCAGATGCAAAAGACCTCTTCGGCCTAGGAGGATTTGATTTCTATCTCAGGCTATTAGAAATTGATGGAGAGATCATAGGAGAGTATGGAAATGATATCGACTTACGTGGGAAAGAAGTTGTATCTTTAAGGAGGATTGTTTTTTATGAGGGCCAAGCTGCGAGGCTTGACGTTAGAGTTTGGAGGGCTCCGATTATAGGTTAGTTAATTTAAGATGGAGAAAAGAAGAAAAAAGGGACAGATTTTTTCAATAGATGTTGTTATTGGAGCATTCCTAGTTGGCATAATTATTCTTGCCGTTATTGTCAATGTTGGAAAAAAGGCTGCACCCGAGAGTATTCAAACAGAAAAGATAGGTTATGATATTATCACCGTTCTCGATTATGAAGGAGTGCTTGCAAGTTTAGATGAAACCTCAATTCAAACGAGGATGAGTGAGTTATTGCCTTCACAGTATGATATACGCTTGCGGCTCTCTGGGAATTTTAATGCCATCGAAGTTGGTTCTCCAATCATACAGAGGTTTGTTGCCTCTGGGAAGAGGGCATTCGTAAATGCGACTGATGATAAATATGGAATCGCAACATTTTGGGTATGGTTAAAATGAACTTTTTAGAAAAAGCATCACCAAAAGTAAGAAAGGAAGAGAGAAACGGGAAAAGAGCGGTTTTCCTAACAATAACTCTGGTGTTGTTCGCCTTAATTCTTTTCTCTCTTTCATCTTTATTTTTATCGCAAAAACAAAGTGAAAATTTCTTTGTTCAGGGTTCTATTGACAGAGTTGTTAATTTAGATGCCAGCATACAGAAAAGCATAACAGATCTTTTTGAAGCGCACAGTGGAATTGCAATCGTAATTAGCTCAAACAAGATAATAATAAATGAAACTCTGCCACCATCTTTTTCAGATTTTGAAAGTAAATTAGGAAGTTTTGAAAGTTTCATTGAAAGTGAGCTGTCCATTGTAACAATTAATGCAGATGTAGATACCATGCCCCTCAACCTGACTCCAATAGGGATAGTTTATAACCATAGCACAGTAGAGGAGAAAGTCATAATCCAAAGAGTTGAACTTGCTTCTGCATTCGAAATTAAATTCACGTTTCCACAAGGAGAAGAGGGAATCACATGTCCACTAACATGGAATAGAATAGCCTCAGGAAATTTAAGAGTAAAAGTTATAGCAGAAGACATTGACGCAGGTAGTTGTAATACGCAAAGTGATGTAAATCCCTTAGATTCTACAGGAAGTGAAGTTGAAATTATCCATGCCAGGGGTAATATAAAGGTTAAGATAGCAAACAATGTAATAGAGATAAGCAGGGTAAGCAGCAATGCTTATGTCGCGGAAACAACAATCGAGCTTGCTGTTGGAGAGAAAATAGTAAGTATTAAAATGCCTGAAATCGTGACAGATGTAAGTCTGCTGAATTTCGGAATTGTCGGAGAAGCAAGATTTTTAACTTGAGATTTATTTTAAGTTTAAATTGATAAGAAAGGCAAAGAAAAAAAGAGGAATTTGGAGAAGGTTATTTCCAGTTCGTAGAAGGAGATCCAAAGTAAAAATTAAAAAAGAGAGAATGAAATCCAGAGGAAAGAAGACAAGGCACCCATTCTTAGTAGCAATAGCAGGCATATTGCTTTTATTAGGTGCAGCTTTAACAGTATACTCTTTGATAAACAAAGATCTCAATTCATCAGTCCTAGGACTTGCTATTATGTTTTTCTCTTTAGTTACGGGTTTAATTATTACAAGGGCTGGTGGTAAAAGGAGAAGAGGGAGGGAGGAAGAAGAAAGAAAGAGGGAGAAGAAACCAACAAGAATAGGCTTTAGATCTATTCTGTACACAATATTCTTGCTTATTGGCCTACTTGCAACTGGATACTTTTATTTCCTAAAAAAAGATTTTTTCCTTTTAGCAATAAGCATAGTCATAATTCTTTTGTCCATTATAGGAATAGTGAAGTCGAGGTCACGAAGAAGAATCATTGGTGTAGTAAGGGTCATAAAACCCGAGAAAGTGGGAGAAGGAAAGAAAGTTGAGGAAGTTGAATACAAGGGAGAAATATCCAAAACAGAGATTTCCAAGCTTAAAAGAATTGTGAAAGAAAAGATAAAAAATCTAGGAAGAGAAAAAACTCCACTCGATGTCCTATACGAGTTG
>JACZVS010000082.1 GCA_022572525.1 Nanobdellota archaeon | reverse complement strand
AGTGCTCCAAGTGCAATAGCTGCCACATAAGGAGCATAAGTCTGTGCAGAAACATTCTCTGCGATAATCCTGTATTCTTCCATCTTTTTTAAGATACAATAAAATCTATAAAGTTTACGCATATACTAAAATCATGGCATTAAAAGATGTTCAAAAAGATGTAGATAAATGGACAGCTCAATTTGATCCACAGTATTGGCCTCCATATGAGATTCTTGCCAGATTAATTGAAGAAGTTGGTGAGCTTGGCAGAGAAATAAATCATCTTCATGGTACAAAAAAGAAAAAAGCTGAAGAGGCAACCAATAATCTTGGCCAAGAGCTTGCAGATATAATTTTTACCGTTGCCTGTATGGCAAATTCCAAAGGAGTTGATCTTCAATCTGAATGGGAAAAGGTGATGAAGTTAAAGCATTATGGCCGAGACCAAAACAGATTTGATAAGAAATAAATTTAAATCCCTTTCCTTATCTCCCTTGCCAGCTTCTTAAGCTCAGAAAGGTCGGCTTCAGGTCCTAACTGTGTTGAGAGATAACCTTCATACTTCTTAAAGAATACTTTCTCCTTTGCCCACATCTTCTTAAACTCTTTTCCTACCCCATGTAAGGGATATAACTTGATATGAGTGTGATTTACACCTATTCCTTCCATCACCATTGCAACTCTTGCTACATTCATTCCTTTTTCCAAGAGTTTTGCAACTTTCTTTGAAGCATCCATAAATTTCCCATAAATGCTATCAGGAAGATCAAAAACATGCGAATCATAATGCTTTTTTGTTAGCACAAGAGCCATTCCTTTTGTGTTTGGGTTGACATCAAGGATTGCCAGAAAATCATCATCCTCCCAAATCTTGGCAGAATCAATTTCTCCTTTTATGATCTTGCAAAAAATACAGTCTTCCATTAAATCCTTTTCCTTATCCGCTTTGACTTCTTTGAGAGTTTTCTATTGATTTTAATCTTAAGAAAAATGATCGCACCAATTATTCCTGTAAATGCAAATAGCAAGGAAGCAATTAACTTATCTCCTGGGCCTATTGCTTTTAATTTTAATGCCTGCTTCAATGTTTTAACAAACCAAACTATTAAGAGGATAAAAAGAACTAAGAAAATCAGGGCCCTGGTTACTGACTCGAGTGCTTGTTGTCTGTAAAATCCTTCTGCTAATGTAGCTACTTGCTCTTCAGTCAGATTGCTTGGATCGAACTCTCCAATTTTAACCATTAGTTCTAAGGAGAAATACTACCTTAAATATCTTTCCGCAACTTTCTTAAATCCATTAACCCTAGCAAAATCATGCCAAAAAAGAGGATCACAGTAGAGCTTGAGTCATCAGTTTTCAAAGAACTTCAAAGAAGAGCTAAGAAAGAATTCCTCTCTCTAAGAGAACTAACAGAAGACATTTTAAGAAGATCAGCGGTCATGTCAAAGTCAAGAGGAAGAGGAAGCAGAATTCCAAAGTTCAAGGGAGATAAGTTTATAGAGTATTTTAGCAGATATCAGCCTTACACAAGAAGGAAGTCTAAGAAGAAAAAGTCTCGGCGATGAAGGCCTTGTGAGCTTTAGAAAACCCTAAAAAAGCCCTTTGGCATAAAAGAAATAAGTCAATAACAAAAAGAGGAGATAAATGGCACTTGAATTCCTACTCGCAGCACTTCTAGGAGGCATAGGAGGCCTTACAAGAGGTGGAGTTGGCCTACTTAAGGCATTATCATTACGAAGACGCATTCTTTGGAGCTACTGGGTTATTACAGTTGTAATCGCAGTCATTATTGGAGTGTTCTCTGGCATCATCTTTAACTTTGATCCACGTCTCTCTTTATTGGCAGGCTATGCAGGCACTGATATTCTAGAAGGAATTTACAAGTCATTTAAGGTACAGAAAGTGTATGTTGTGGCAGGGAAGAAGTGAGATATCTGAGAAACCCAACACTATCTTATAATTAAATCCTCCACCCTTTTAAGATCCACGGGATATTCTGGATTAACATCGTATACTAACGTAGCTCCGCGTCCAGAAAGGGAAACTAAATTCTGAAATGTAATCGTGGCCTCGTCTTGGCCAAGAGCTTCAAACTCATCTTCATATGGAGGCCCTACTCTAAAATCAAGTATGGTAAACATTCCTAGCCTTTCTCCTTCAGAAGAATATGTTGAAAGAATATCATCTAATTTAGCTTCGGGATCTAATTCTTTTGGAACAATGCCTTTTCTTTTCTTTATGTCTCTAAGCACAGCTCTGAAAACGTCTTCATTTTCTCTTGCATCCTGATAAAATTCTGGAATTCTTCCTATCATGGTGTGTATATTAACAGAAAAACTCTTAAAAGTTTCTCTTGAAGAAGAAGGGTATTTAAGGGGTTTTCTTTGCCACGCTCTCCACAGCAATCTTTAAATATATCTGAAACCTTAGCCAATTAGGCAAATGGGGATGAAGAATAAAAGAGTTGTTATTGTAGCAAGCATAATTGTTGGTGTATTCCTAATTGCAGCAGTTATGGCGCAACCGTCAGATAAAGATCCTTTCAAGAAAATTATTATGTTGCTTAAAGATATAAGTGGTTATGTTGCAGATATCTCAGATAACACACAGATTATAGCAGAAAAGGAATGTAAATGGGAGAAATTGAATCAGGAACTTATATTACAAACAGGTGGAGTTAACTTGGATAATGCAAAATTAATAATACCAAAAGACAAAACTTATAGTGAAGTTAGTATAACAAAGATATTAATGTTCTCTACATGTGCCCAGACTAG
>JACZVS010000081.1 GCA_022572525.1 Nanobdellota archaeon | reverse complement strand
CAAGCCAACAAAGATAAGATCTTTCTCATACTCTTTTCGCTTTTCGCTACGAAGAGGCTTAAATGCAAATGCTAGCACTCTGAGAGCTTCAGAGGAAAACTCCTCATTAACTTTTAGAATCTTTTTCTTATCTACTGGAAGCATTCTCCTGACTCTTCCATTATCGTAGATCTTAGTACAGAAAGTAAGAACAATCTCAGCTGCTCCCTTTGTATAGACAACTTTTTCTCCAGAGGCCTTTGTTTTGTGAACAGTCGTCATCATCTTCCTTTCACTGGTGAAGAGAATTTCATCCAATCTTGGATTTTCTTTTTCAAGCTTCTCTTTCTTCAATCCAGCCTTCTCTGCAGGCACAATCAGGGCAAGTTCTGTTGGGTCTCCAATCAAGTTTTGGAGAGAAGAATTATTGTTGAGTGCTCCAATCTTAAGCAGCTGTTTGATGTCTCTTAAATCTACTTGCTTTCCATCTTCATAGAGGAATTTTCCAACTTTTTCATAACCTCTTCCTGTAACTTCTATAATCCTTCCATTAACAAAAAGCTTCCTTACAGTCATCTCATTCTTTGTCAAAGTGCCTGTTTTATCTGCACAGATTACTGTTGTAGAGCCAAGAGTTTCAACTGCCGCAAGTTTTCTCATAAGGGCATTTCTCTTAACCATCCTTTGTGTACCAAGAGCAAGTGAAATTGTCATGACAACAACAAGGCCTTCAGGAATTGCGGCAACTGCAAGACTAACTCCAATAAGAAGCATCTCGAGAGCATCTCCTCCTCGAAGAAAGCCGCCAACAAAAACAATTATCGCAATGAGAATAACAGCTATGCCTAGAAACTTGCCTAGGCCTTTAACTTTCTTTTGTAATGGCGTTTCCTCTCTTTCAATCTTTTCAATAAGGCCGGCAATTCTTCCTATTTGAGAAGACATGCCGGTAGCAGTCACGATTGCTTTGCCTTTCCCATTAACAATAGATGTGCCAGAAAAGAGCATGTTTTCCTGCTCTGAAACTGCTACTTTATCTTTCTTTATAGCATCAACGCTCTTTTCAACAGGGGTGCTTTCTCCTGTGAGTATGGCTTCTTGTGCTTTAAGCTCATTTCCCTCCAGCAATCTTGAATCAGCAGGAACTTTATCTCCTGTTTCAATAAGAATAATATCTCCGGGAACTAACAAAGAAGAATCAATAATCTTTATCTTGCCATCTCTTAGAACTTTGGCCTTTAAACTCTCTAACTTCTTGAGTGCTTCAATTGCCCTTTCCGCCTTATATTCTTGCACAAATCCGAAAATGCCATTGATAACAAGAATTGCACCAATTACAATAGAGTCAACTACTTCTCTTAAGAATGCTGAGACAATAAGGGCGGCTATCAGAATGTAAACAACAGGACTATTGAATTGTTGCATAAAAATCACAAATGGAGAAATTCCCTTCTTAGCCTCTATTGCATTTTTACCATACTTTTGCAGGCGAGATACAGCATCTCGCTCGCTAATACCTTCTTTACAGCTCTTAAGCTCCTCCATAGATTCCTGTATTGAGAGCTTGTAGTACTCCATGTCTAAGGCCTCTTTTTAATCTTCAAGGATAAGAGAATTTAAAGGTTTTTGGTTTACCCTACTCAATATCAAACTCCGAAAAGTCCAGAAAGCAAATTTTTGATAAAGAATCTAACAGCAAAAAAGATCACAAAAGAAATTACCAATAGGAAAGGAATGTACTTTAGGCCTGCCTTTTCTTCTCCTTTTGAGATTAAGCCGAGTATTAAGCTGCCTAAGATAGAAGTTGCTGCAATCATGATTAACAAATAGGTGAGTATAAACTGTGGTGATACACTTACATCCGAAACTGAAAATGGAAGTTGAGTTGCCGTGGTTTGAGGGATATTTATAGATGAAATTTGTGTGGTGAGCACTTCTATTAAAAAAGAACTTAATCCGAATAATGCCGGCGCTCCCACTCCAACAGAAACGAAGATGAAGATGACATACATTAAAACATTTGTTCTAACTTTCTTCTCAACAAATTCTGCTGCTCGCAAATTAGATGAAATCTGCTCAAGCAAAGAGGCGAGCTCACCTCCAGATGCAAGTCCTGAATTTATTAACTGTACACTCTTCTTAAGCTTCTCAGATTTAAATCTTTCAGCCATATCTTTTAAGGCTGCACCAATTCCTCTTCCAGTTGCAATCTCTCTTCCAACCCTATCGATTTCAAATTTTAGCTCACCAAACTCTTCTCTACCACTAAGCAGCAATGCTTTTTCCGTAGTCATTCCTGCCCTAAGGTTAGATGCCATCAACTGAAGAGCATCTGGTAAAACTTCTTCAATTTTTTTGGAAACATTATCTGCTTTCAGCGAAAGAGAAAAATAGAAGAAAATCTCGATAAAGACAAGAGCGACAAGAAAGAAGATAAGCGATGCTATTATGTTAAAAAATCTTGAGAAAATAAATCCGATTACAAGTGCTAAGATTAATCCATTAAAGATAAGAAAACCAATAGCCTTTTCGCTGTCTTTTATTCGTGCATACTTTGCATTCTCATCGTACTTTTCCCTTAATTTTCTCGGAAGTAGTTTTGCAAAGATCCTCATTTTATATTAAATTTGGCCTCCTTGATTTTATTAGTCCAATGAACATTATTTGTAAGAATACAATAAAGCCAAAGAGTCCCCATAAAATAAATTGCATGACTGTGGGGGAAAGTGAAATCAAAGTGGAGAGAATGATGATAAATGTAACTGCCAAGATTGGAAGTATTACTGCGATAAGCATGTAAAACATACTAAGGGGAGATAAACGAGCACCATACTCT